>JAFLCF010000006.1 GCA_017303735.1 Anaerolineae bacterium | reverse complement strand
AGTCGGGCGGAACTCATCATCTTCTTTATCTTTCTTCGCCATGATTCATTCTCCTTGAAAAATAGAATTTAGGATTGCTGCCGCTTCCTGCGGCGCTGCAAACTGAGGGGTGGACCCTGGCGTATGCATACGCTGGGGCGGTCCGCCGCCTTATTGCCGTAACATGTACTTCAGATCATCGGCGATATCCTGTGAAGTCACGCCGAATGGAAATACCAACTTCAAATAGCCTTCCCGGTCGAGCACAAGCAGGGTGGCAGTATGGTCAATCAGATACCCGGTCGCATCGCTGCCTTCGGCGATTTGGTAAAAGATGCCGTACAACGAAGTGACTTCATCCAACTGTTCTTTTGAGCCGGTGACACCAATCATGGATGGATGAAATTGACCGACATACTTGCTCAGTTTTTCAGGCGTATCGCGCTCTGGGTCGAGCGACACCATGATGACTTGAATATCATCTGCCTGTGTGCCGAGGTCACGTAATGCCTGACCCACGTTTGCCAACGTCGCCGGGCAAATATCGGGGCAGAAGGTGTAGCCGAAATAGATCAGCACCAGCTTGCCGCGATAATCACTGAGTGAAACGTCTCCGCTGGAACTGGTGAGATTGAAATCAAACGAAGGTTCCGGCGACTGGATCACTGTGCCATGAAAGGTGTGCGGGCGAAAAAAGTAATATCCGACCGCAAGACCCAGTACTACTGCAATAACCGCAATAAAAACTTTAAATTTCATACGTATCTATTTGTCTACTCTCTACTTATCTACGATCACGGTGCATAACATAAAAATAAATGAGCTGCTTCGTACGCCAGCTTGGAAGAACCCGTGCTGTGCTGCACTTCGTCTGCCAGCACCCCGAGGTGACGCAGGATGCGATCTGCATCGGAAACTTCGGTGGTGTAGCGATATTCCGCGCGGATGATGCCCCAGCCATCGACGAGCACATAACCAGGGTCGAGCGCGAAGGTACCGTCGCCTTTATCTTCATAATACGTTTCGAAGCCCGAGCCAACTACGGTTTTGAGCAGGGCTTTGTTTTCTGTGGTTGCAAACTTCCATTGTGTGAAGTTTGCGCCGAGAGCAGAGCCAAATGCATTCAAGACGTCTGGCGTGTCTCGCTCTGGGTCGATGGAGATGGTCACGAACGAGACGGGAATGCCGCCCAGATCCACTTCGCCGAGGCGAGATTGGATCTCTTGAATGGTTTCATTTGAGTTGAAGCAAGGAGCTGAGCAGTTCGTGTACGTGAACGAGTAAAGTACGAAATGTCCGCGCAGGGTTTCGCTGGTGAGGGGTTCTCCGCTTTGGTCTACAAAGTTATAAGCAGGCGCAATGCGCATCCGCGGCAGAACCTGGATGGGCTGAAACACCTTGAAGGCAAAGGCAGAGAGGACGAGGAGGGCTGCGATGGCGTACATGCCATTGAAGAATGTTTTGCTCATGTATGAATGCTGTCAGTGACAGGAATGGTTGAAGATGCAGAAACAAGCTTGAGCGGGATCGAGCCGGAATGATCCAACTTTGCTTCGATCTGCATCCCATCTTCCACCAATTGTTGAAATGTGATGCGAGCCATTTCGGCGCGCAACAGGTCGTTCAGGCGTTTCCATTGGCAGCTTACCGGGCATTTGTCTTCGAAGGGACAATCGCCTTCCTTTAACACGCAATCAGAGATGACGAGCGGACCTTCAAAACGTTCAACGACTTGAAGCAAAGTAATTTGATCCGGAAGAACAGCGAGGCTAATGCCACCATCGCGCCCGGGTTGGGTTTTGATGAAACCACTGCTCGCCAGCTCCGCTACGATGCGTTGAAGCAAGGCAGGCGGAATTAACATCTCGCGCCCGATCTCAGAAGTGGGAAGGCGAGTGCCTTGCGGCTTCTTGGAGAGAGCCAGAACAACGCGAACGGCATAATCGGTTTGGCGGTTTACTCGGAACATGAGTCCTTCGATCTAATGTTGACTTTGGGTATCAACGTTTACAAAGATTGTATGGATTTCCCCCGATATTTTGATGTGTTATTAATCACATTATTAAATGACAAACATCTATTGTTCATTATTTAATTTAGTGTTTTTTGATAAACATTATCTGAATTATTTTTATGTGTGAGAGAGTGTGGGCTCATTAAAAACGACCACCGACGGCAGATGAAGTTTGCCGTCGGTGGCCAATTTTGGAGAATTTGCGCAAACCCTGACTTGGTTATTCGTTCCCAATTGCAAATAGAGTTCCATCTTCCGCTGCGACGTAAAGCTTTTCAGGGATCAGAGCCAACCCTGAGACGCTGAGTGCCTCTTCGAGTGTAAGAGTCCACTTGGGTTCGTCCGCGCCTTTTTCTACGGCGGCACATTCGATATGGTCGCTGCGTGTTCCACAAAGATACGAGACGAAGTCTTCGTCCATGCCGCCCATGAAGCCAGGTCGATAGGGGAGTTGAGCGCGGTTGAGTTGGTTCCCTTTTTTATCCAGCCAGAGTAATGTCGTATCTTCAATGTCTGTGGTGTAGTGCAGCCACATCCCGCCATCGGCAAACACGCCCGCCAACCTGGGGAAGCCAAAGAAAGCCGTGCGCGACCATTCCATGTAACTGCGCGGCTCGGCTTCGCCGTTGAAAATTTCCCACCCGGTGAGTTTGTTTTCAAATCGCAGGTAAAGCAAACCGCTTTGCCCAACCATATATTGTTCGGCAGTTGGCAATTTTTCAAAAGTTCGCACTTCCCCTGAGTTTGCGTCGATGATCGTGTTGCGCAGGAAGACAAGATTTTCATCCGGGTCGATCACGGGCGTAAAGGGAACCCGGCGAGAGAATGCGTTCGTATCCCAAAGCAAAACACCATCCGTAGAGACGGCACGTATATTCCCGATCACCACATAATAGGCGATGTTGTTATTCCCGATCACAGGTCCTGAGGTGGCTTCCAAACTATCCGGCACTTCAAGCCGCCAGCGTTGCTCACCAGCAGGCGTGAAGGAGGTCAATGCGCCGAGCACATCAGAGACATAAACATTGCCATCCGCGTCCAAGCCTGGGGTGCCTACTCCGTTCGCAGCGATGGAAACACTCCACTTGGCAGACCCATCTGGATTAAGAGCATGAAGCGTGCCCGTCTTCGAGAGGATATAAACGCTTCCATCCGCGGCGACGGCGGGTCCGCCTGAGAAGCCTTCGGCGTCGCTGAAAGTCCACTCTACCTTCGGCGACTCAACCCCCGGCGCATTCATGAACAAAGTTGCCGCAGGCGACCCGAATTGACTCGACCATAAATGCCCGCCCGGTGACTGCGACTGTACAACCTTGGAGGCGGTTAATATCTTCATTTGATTCGCGAGCCCATTCAACGCCAATACCAACCCAAGCGCCAAAAGGGTGAAGACCAGCGGATAAGCACGCGCCCATTTTTTGAGCGGGGAATAAATGTATTCATCCCATTGCCAACGCAGGCGATGGGTGAAATCGAAGAAGCGCGGAGAAGGCGCACCGGAATTGGCAAAACGCCGCAAACCTTCACCCAGCAAATTGAAACCAAGCACAGTGATGAAGACGAACGTGCCAGAGGCGAATAACTTCCACGGGCTGACGTAAATATCTTCGTTGACCCCCGAAAGCAGTTGACCAAGTTCCGGCATGCCGCGCAGGCGTGTGGCGGTTGTGTCGCTGATCCACACCCAAACTTCGCCGCCCACGTAATATCCAAGGAATCCCAGCCCGGCAGTCAGCAAGATGGTCGAGCTGATCTCAAGCGCCAATAGCATCCATACAAAGGGAAGCACGAGACGCAAGATGTGATTGAAGACGATTGCCCAATTGCCCTGCCCAAGCGCGCGGCTGGCTTCGACGAATAATTGCGTACGCGCTACACGAGTCTGTTCGCGGACGAGGCGGGCTGAATCCGCCCAACCTGTGAGAGATAGCCCGAGTACAAATCCCCAGGGTTGCCAAAAATCTGCAGTGAGGGCAATGATGGCGAGCGCCACCAAAAGTGTCGGTATGGAAAGAGCCGCGCTGATCAGGTTGTTTAAAAATGAACCGAAGACGTTATTGTTCCAGCCTGCCAACAAACCGATGATAGTTCCGATCAAGAGGCGTAGCAGAGCTACATATCCCGTTAGGATGAGTGTTGGGCGTAATGCCCATAACACTTGGCTTAATACGTCACGTCCCCAACCATCGGTGCCGAGCGGATATTCGGGGTATGTAAACGGCGGGAAAGGTGCTGAGATGAATTTCCCGCCTTCCACCTGCATGACCCTTGTCTCTTCGAGCGGATTGCGCGGCGCGAGGCTGGGTCCGGCAAAGGCAAGGACGAGTGAAATCGCTACGATGACCAGCCCAAGGATCAGCGGAAGGTTGAGCGCGCGTTTAGTTGTTGACATCGTTACCGTCCCTTCCCTGAGAGCGAAGCCGCGGGTCCGATGCATATGTAAGAATAGCAGCCAGTGTGTTTGAAAGGATCAAGATCGCGCCCAAAATGGTGACGACCGTGGCAACGGTTGGAGCATGCAAATAAGAGGAAGGCAATACTCCGCTGGCGATGGTGACGGTGGCAGGCGGGCGAATGGACAGCGCCAATTGCCTGCCCAAGCCGGGCCAATTGAATAGCCACTCCACAAGGATTAACTCTCCAACCATCAAACTGACGGATGAAGCGATCACTTGCAACAATGGCACATAGATATTTCGTAAGGCGGTCTTCACTTTTACCAGCCGCCACGAGTGACCCAGCGCACGCGCTACAGTGACATACGTTTTATTGAATTCTTCCGTTAAAAGAGAGGCAGTCATTTGTGCGATCTGCAGGGTAGGACGAAAAGCAAGCGCGATCACAGGAAAGACCAAGTGCCTGTCCCAGCCGAAACCGCCCAGTGGGAAGGGTAGGTCTCCATTCGTGGATGGGGAAAGGAATAGATAGGCGACTGAAATTGTGATGAGCACCGCGCCGACATAAAACCCGGGCATTGCCAAACTCACCGTGGACAGGGGAATCAACCATCGGCTTATATGCGGCGGACTTGTTTTGGCAGCACTCATACCGAGGAACAATCCCAAGGCAAGGCTAAGTGATAAAGCAATGGACAGCAACCCAAAGCTGGCGTCTGATGCCTCTTCCACAAGGTCAGCAACGGTCAACCCGGCGGCAGTGGGAAGCGGCGGCGGCTCGCCTTTGAGAAATGCGTTTATGTATTCAAGATAAATGGGAAAGACCGGCACGATCTCTTCCTGCCGGGCGAAGATCGGGTTATTCTCAAGTTGGGCATAACGGCCGTAATGAGCATAGGCAAATGAAACAAAGTTAACACCTGCTAGCAGGATGACCACCCCAACAAGCCGCCTTGCTATAAATGCATACATGAATTGGATCCAGCCTCCGGGTTCATCGGTGTGCGGTTAAGCTCGAATGCTTGGAGATAATATCATAGATACGAAGTGTACAGACTCATTTTATATTGACCGCTGACGGCGGACGTCAGACCGCGGTCAATTTATTGAATGATATAATCTTCAAAATTTCACTCAGAGGTAATTCATGATAGACCCTGTTTTGTTCAGTTTTAAGTTATTCAACTTTCAGGTCACATTGACCTGGTATGGTTTGATCGTCATGTCTGGTGTGTTGATCGGCGCCTGGTTCGCCGAACGTGAAGTGCGCCGCCGCGGCGAAAATGGCGAAGTGTTGATCGATGCCATGGTATGGGCGGTCATTGCCGGTATTTTGGGCGCACGCCTGTGGTATGTGATGAACGCCCTCATCGGCGGCAACCGTTCCTATATTGAAGATCCCATGTCCATCATCCGCCCGCCGATTGCAGGCTTGCATTTCTTCGGCGGTCTGCTCTTCGGTGCCATCGCTTTGATCATTTATCTGCGTAAGAACGGATACGACGTCTGGCTCTTTATGGATGCCGTTGCACCCGTTACGTTGCTTGGGCAGGCTGTCGGTAGAATCGGGAATTTCATTAACCAAGAGTTGTATGGTCCCCCAACTCAACTTCCGTGGGGCACATTGATCCCCGCCGATCACCGTCTTTTGCAATATGCTGATCTCAGTCAATACCCCGTTGAAACCACCCGCTTCCACCCGACTTATTTTTACGAGATGATCTTGAACGTGCTGGGGTTCCTGTTCATCACTTGGTATGGACGCCGATACGAAGAAGAGATCAAGCCCGGCACATTGTTTAGCTTATGGCTGATCTTTGCCGGGTTCATCCGCACCTTCATCGAATTCTTCCGCCCAGACCAGCCCAGGCTTGGCGATACCTTTATCACCACCTCCATGCTCGTAGCATTTTTGATGGGTGTGGCTGGCGTGATTATGTATCTGGCACGATATGGAAGATTGACCCTCGCCTTCGCAGAAAACTGGTCGGATGAATACTCGGTCAAGAAAGTGGAAAAGAAACCCGCCTCTCCCCGCGCTCGCACCGTAGCTGCCGACCCGATCCCTGCCGCCGCTGAACCTGAGATCGAAGAACCGGTTGTCAAACGCAAAGCGCCTTCACGGGCAAAGCCTGCTGCGAAAAAAACAACGGATAAAAAGGCAACCGCCGCAAAGTCACCTACTAAAAGAAAAAAATCGAACGAATAGAATAACAAAAAAGAGCCACGCATATACGCGTGGCTCTTTTATTTTCGCAAACTATCGTTCCAATTCCATTCGTTCTACATGGATGGTTTCTTCGCGCGTCTCAAAATTGAAACGCTCAAAGATATCTTTGTATCGTTCCACGATCCCTTCACGGGTGAAGCCCATCTTTTTGTACGAATAGCTGTGGTCACTACTGAAGGTCATAGTCTCTTTGACCGCCTGATCGATAATGATCGGCAGACCGGGCTGATCGGGATATCCAAACTGCTCATAGAACTTGCGAATGATAAATTCCGGGCGTTGGATCAGATCATCATAGTTGACGATCAGGTTGCGCGGAGAAGGATGCGCGTCCAGGTATTGGAGCGGGTGGCGGTACCAGTGACCGGTCATCTCAAGAATCTCTTCCGTGTATAGGTAGCCATCATTGGGACCGCTAAATTGATTGCGTGCATAATTGATCCACGAAACAGTGGAGGGCAGCATATCGAGCGGGTTGCGTGCGAGATAGAGAATGCGCGCATCGGGGAAGAATTCCGTCAGTGTTTCGATCTTGGCACTGAAGGCGGGGTTCTTCGCCACGAAATGTTTCCCTTTGTTTGCATACAAATGACGCTGCAACATCGAGCGGTAGAACATCATAATCCGCTTTTTGTGCTCGGCACTGAGCGCTTCATCGAAATGAATGTAATCAGGGAACTCATCCATGAACGGGAAGAGAAAGGTGACGAAGTAGCCATCCCAAATATGCATGTGGATGTTCTCGTCCTCTTCAGGTTGGAAGAACGAAATAGGGTGTATCTTGATCTTGCCAAGAGTGGCACGGTCGAAGGCAAACAAGGCGCGGTGCAAAACCCTGCCGAAATATTTATTATCGAGTTTGGCAACAAATTGCGTGAGCTTCTTTTGCGTCACCGACGGGGTGAGATAAATATCCCATGTGGTTAGGCTGGTAAAGGTTTGGTTATCGCGCGAAAGCAGACGATGCAAAAACGTAGACCCGCTGCGGAAGTTGCCCAAAATAAAGAGCGGCTTTTCGATGGGATGGTTTTTATAGGCGGGGAAGAGGATGTCATCCAACCCGAAGCACAGCCAATGCACCAGGCTTCCGAGAGGCCAGACGATATAGAACAGAATCAAAAAGATCAGTCGTTTTTTTGTGAGGCGGGCGGGGGTGTTTTGAGATGCAAAAAAAGAGCGGTAGAAAGTTCGCCAGAACAGGCGGAAGTTATATCTCATTCAAGTTGGGATCCTTGGGTTTGGATACGTGCTCAGGGATGACTCCCAAGAAATAATTCTATCAGCAATTGAGGTTTTGAGATTAACTGTTTTTGAACAAATTAGAAACCACCGCCTCAACCGTGCTTATGCCTGATCCCGTTTCCTGAAGCTTTTTCCACTCTGAGAATGGATGTACAATTTGACAAAACTTTGGAGGTTCCTATGAGTGACGACTTATTGACCTACCCCGCCGTACAAGATTACATCACCAGCCTCGTCCCGCCACGCGAAGCGGAATTGATGGAGATGGAAGCCTATGCCGAAAAGCATGACTTTCCCATCATTGGTCCGGCGTGTGGATATTATTGTTATCAGCTCGCGCGGATGATTGGAGCAAGATCCGTTTTTGAATTGGGGTCGGGCTATGGCTATTCGACGGCGTGGTTTGCCAAAGCTGTGAGAGAGAGTGGTGGGGGAGTTGTGCATCACACCGTCTGGGAGGAGGAACTGTCTGAAAGGGCACGCAGGCACCTTGTTAAGTTGGGAAGCGCAGACCTTGTCCAGTTCCACGTTTCAGAGGCGGTGGAAGCCTTGAAGAAGACAGACGGTCCATTTGATATCATCTTTAACGATATTGATAAACAAGCGTACCCTGCTTCTTTACCGATCATTAAAGAAAAGCTACGTTCGGGCGGCTTGCTTATTATCGATAACATGCTTTGGCATGGACGTATCTTTGACAAGACCGACCTTGCACCCACCACTTTGGGCGTGCATGAATTTACAAAACAAATAACCAATGACCCCGATTGGATCGTTTCGCTAGCACCCATGCGCGACGGTATGATCGTGGCATATAAAAAATAATTTGTTGTAGGGGCGCAGCATTGCTGCGCCCCTACAACAACAATGAGGAACCATGACAAATTTCAACATCACTCCAAACCGCCGCAAGTTCGATACAGACATCAAATGGAATTTTTTCAAAAAAGATATATTGCCCATGTGGGTGGCAGATATGGATTTCCCCGCCCCTAAACCGATCCTGGATGCGTTGCATAAGCAAC
Source organism: Anaerolineae bacterium (assembly GCA_017303735.1). Next base: position 42,266 of record JAFLCF010000006.1, on the reverse strand, counting down.
TGGATCATGGCGTGTTGGGCTATGAATGGGCGAATGGAACTCAATTGCCCCAAGTGGTTGCCAACCGAATGGAGCGGCTCTACAAATGGAAGGTTCAACCCGAGGCAGTGTTGGCAGTGACCGGCATTGTCAGCGGATATAGTGTGGCGGTGCGTGCATTCGAGGCTTCGAAAAAAGGTGTGGCAATACAAACGCCGGTGTATAACGAGTTCCATGAAGTGAAGAATAATATTGGCATCCCGCAGATCGATATTCCCTTCGTGAAGAAGGTGAAGGGGAATATCTTGAGCTACGAGATCGATTGGGACCTGTTTGAAAAGCGCGTGAAGAAAGCAGGCATTTTCCTGTTGTGTAATCCGCATAACCCATTGGGAATTATTTTCTCCCGCAAAGAGCTGACTCGCATGGCGGAAATTTGCATCCGACACAAGGTACTTATCGTTTCAGATGAAATTCATTCCGAACTTTTATTGGATGGTAATAAATTTACACCGATGGCAAAACTTTCGCGTGAGATCGAGCAGCATGTCATCACGTTGATCGCACCCTCGAAGACATTTAATATCGCCGGTCTCTTCTGCGGGTTTGCCATCATCCCGAATAAGGAGTTGCGCGAGCGTTATAACACCGAGCTAAATCATCTGCGCCTGCATGTGGCCAGCACGGGACTGCACGCCTCAAAAGCTGCTTTCTCTGGCAAATGCGATGGCTGGCTGGCTGAGCTGAACCGCTACCTCACCGGCAACCGTGATTTCCTCGTGGACTACGTCACAAAATATATGCCGGGAGTCCGCACAACCATTCCTGATGCGACCTATCTCGGTTGGTTGGATTTTACCCAAACGAAAATTGACGGCTCGCCATTCGAGTTCTTCAAAGAAAAAGCCAAGGTGGCTGTGAGCGAAGGCAAGATCTTTGGTAAAGAGGGAGCAGGTCATGTGCGCATTAACTTCGGCACATCAAGAGCGATTTTGAAGGAAGGGTTGGAAAGGATGCGAAAGGCAATGGAAACGTTGTAAGAATCAAATAAAAAAAAGACGGATGGGTATCAACCCATCCGTCGAACGGACAACTACATATAAATTGTATCGGGGAAGGAGGCGATGATTGCAGCCTTCCTATCGTTAGGGGAACGTCTGGTGCGAAAGCAACACACACACTTTGACCAGCTTATGGCGTATCGCCCTTCCCGTCAAAACTCATTTCAGGTGGGGCTTCTATCGCAACCTCCTTTCTTATTCTTGTCCACATAGTACAACAAACGATCAACGCTTACATTAAAAAGAGCTTCTAATTTTGAAATTGGTTGTTTAGTCATATTGCTTGCGTGTAACCCAAAACATGAGCTCTTTATGAATTGGGTACAAAGGCAATATCCACGCGCCATACCAAAAGCCCGCACATCTTGTCATTAATTGTTGCGCGTGTTTGAGCATCTTCCGATCAAAAGATAAAGGCAAGGCAAGCAACTCCTCCAACTCGGGCTTGAGCGTTTTCCCCGTAAGCCGTTTATACAAACGGAATTCATATTGCCAGGCATCCAACTCTCCGTAGATAGACATGGCAGTCAACACCCCTTGTTGCAAATGGCGTACTTCATGCACGAACAAAGTGATCGCACGCGGATGTTCAAGCGCGGACTCTGCCGTGTAGTGAAGCTTGTTCAAATAAAAAGACCGAGTCCAGGTCCAAAACGCGCCTACACTTCTCCGCGCCCGCTTCAAACCTACCCGAATCCTTTTCTCGCGCACAAAGCGTACCGCCTCCGCACCCTCTTCGGAAGACTCTGCCACTTTCTGAAAATATTGTTCAAGCCAGTCTGAACGCTTCATCATTTCAGTGCTGTAGCGATCAACTCTTGCAGGAGATTAACGAGTTCTCCCAGCCCTGATTCGCCCAAAGATAGATCATCTACATTGGCGATCATTTTCTTCCCGCCATTTTGAATCTCAATATCATAGATGAAACAATCTGCACATGCTCCAGGATTCTTCGACGTATTAATCACAAGATTCTCGATTAGCTCTTTCAATGCGATGAGTTTTTCATCCTCCAAGTTTCCTTGAACGGTAGTGCCAGCTCTTTCATCCACTACGGTATACGAGCCATCTGCTTGAACTTCAACCGTCCGTAACAGCCCGGCAATGCCGCCCGATAAGGTCATTTTCACTGACCAGCTTTCCTCCAGGGCGGGCGGAGTGTGTGTCGCCTCGGCTTTTTGTGTGGAACAACCAGCAAGCAAAAAGGCTGCTGTTAAGAGTATTAATCCGTATTTTGACATATACGTTTTCTCCTTGTAGGTGCTAGCATAGCAAGAAATATCTGAAAACACAATCACCCCAAATGACCAGTTGATTTATGATAGCTCCTGAGAGGCGAATGCGATAGAATCAGACCTGAGGATATATGAGAAAAGTAGCCATTCTTGGAATTGGTCAGATCAAAGTAGATGAACATTGGGATAAATCCCTGCGCGAGATCGGCGGTGAGGCGGCTTTCCTTGCCATGCAAGATGCAGGCGTGGACAAGGTCGATGCGCTGTATGTTGGTAATATGCTTTCCTCCATGGTCAGCGGGCAGAATCAGCTGGGAACTTTCTTTGGCGATTGGATCGGGTTGTGGAAACAGGAAGCGGTTAAGATCGAAGCGGCTTGCGGCTCCGGTGCGGCGGCGTTTCGCTCCGCGCTGATGGCGGTCGCTTCGGGAGATGTTGAATCCGCTCTTGTGGTTGGTGTAGAGAAGATGACCGATAAGGCAGGCAGGGATGTTACAGCAGCGCTGGCAACGGCTGCCGATGCAGATTATGAAGTGGAGCAGGGGGTCTCGTTTGTGGGCATCAATGCTCTGGTGATGCGGCGATACCTGCACGAGTTCGGCTGGAAACATGAAGATTTCGCGCCGTTCTCGATCAATGCCCATGCCAATGCCATGCATAACCCGTATGCGCGTCTGCATGAAAAAGTAAGCGTGGATAAATTCGAGAAGTCTTCAATGGTTGCAACGCCGATCAACTTATTAGATGCTTCACCAGTGGGGGATGGTGCGGCGGCGGTGGTCATTGTTCCTGCTGACAAAGTGATGCGTCAGCCAAAGATCGTTGTGGCGGCATCGGCAGCGGCAACGGATTCGATCGCAGTCCACTCGCGCAAGGACCCGATGTTCTTGAATGCTGCCTATCTTTCTTCGAAACAAGCGTATGCCATGGCAGGGATTTCGCATGATGATATCGATGTGTTCGAATTACATGACGCCTTCACGATTATGGCGGCGCTTTCATTGGAAGCGACCGGTTTTGCCGAGCGGGGTCAGGGGGTGCGGCTTGGGTTGGAGAATCAAATTGGAATCAAAGGAAAGATCCCCGTCTGTACGCGAGGCGGGTTGAAGGCACGTGGTCATCCGGTGGGAGCCACAGGTATGTATCAGATCGTGGAAGTTGCCCAACAATTGCGCGGCGAATGTGGCGCAACCCAGGTGGAACGTGCTATGATAGGTATGGCGCAGAACATCGGCGGCTCCGGCGCAACTATTCTCACTCACATCCTTCGCCGGGAATAATCGTTACAACTTCATAGTAATTGCCCTTTCGCTGCCTCGCGCCGTTTGGTTTGCACTAGAATAAGTTGCCTATCAAATTTGCAAGGAGGTCGATATGGCACAAAACAAACGAAAATTACAGCGCAAGAATTTTTCCTACTATATGCGTGTGCTGAACAAGGATACCGGCCAGTTGATCGGTCAGATCACCGACATCAGTACAGGCGGCTTTAAACTCGAGAGCAGCAAACCGCTCCCTATCAATATGAACATGGAATTGTGTATTGATCAGGTGAATCAGATCTCGGCGAAAAGTTTTATTGTATTTTCAGCCTGCACACGCTGGTGTTCAAAAGACCCCTATGACCCCACGATCTATAATGTTGGTTTCCAGCTTTTAGATATGACCCCTGCGGATTACGATGTCTTTGTAAAGATGTTCAACGCCTATGGTGAGCAGAAACAGAGTCACCATAAAACCAACTCCGACTACATTTGGGGATGATACTTGCAGAAGCCGCAGCGCCTCGTCTATTCGACGGGGCGCTTTTTCTTTAAGAGCAGCCTTTCTCTATACTGAAAGTAAAAACGTGTAAAATTACCTTCATGAAAATATTCATTATCTGGGTTATTCGTTTTGTAATTCGGCTGGTTGCAAGAGTGGAAATGCGTGGAAAAGAAAAACTGCCTGAACAGGGCGGTTTTGTCATTGCGGTAAATCACCTCGGCTTTTTGGATGCCCCTCTCGCATACTATGCCCTCGATAACTGGAACCTATTTATTCCCGTTGCCGAAAAATGGGCAGACTATGCCATCTTGCGCTGGCTGGGCAAGTACCTTAATGCCATTTTTATCGACCGGTTTAATCCTGACCTAAAATCGATGCGTGAAATGATGAAACGTATGGAAGAAGGGCAGACCCTGGTCATTGCACCTGAAGGTACCCGCGCCCGCGACGAAAAAATGGCGCAGGGCAAACCCGGCGTTGCATATCTTGCTTCCAAAATGGGGTGGACGATTTTACCGGTTGCCATCAGCGGCTCAGAAGACCGGCTTGTGATCAGGAATCTCAAAAAATTCAGGCGCACACCCATTCAACTCGTGGCAGGCGATCCCTTTGTGTTGCCGCCTTTTCCTAAAGAGAACCGCGAAGAGATATTACAAGAATATACCGATGAGCTCATGTGCAGAATTGCCGTCTTACTGCCAGAACATAACCGCGGCTTTTATGCCGAACATCCACGTTTGAAAGAACTACTGGCTGAACATAAATGAGCGCCTTCCTTCGCTTCTGTGCTAGGAAAGTCTTGCCGTTGATCGCGGATATTGAAGTGCGCGGGGATATTAGCAAGTTGCCTAAAGAGGGCGGATATATGTTGGCATCCAACCACCTAGGCAGGTTGGATTCATTGGTAGTGTATTACGTGCTCGATAATGATGATCTCATCCACCCGCTTACAGATAAATATAAAAAATATTGGTATGGAAGATTGGTGGGAAGGATTTTCAACGTCACCTGGCTGACGCGCGGCGAAGCGGACATGAGCGCCATCAAGGAATTTATCTCTCGCTTGAAAAAAGGCGCGGTGATGATCATTGCACCCGAAGGTACACGTTCAAAGAAAGCGGAGTTACTCAAAGCCGAGCCCGGCGCGATCTACATTGCCAGCTCATCCAACGTAGGCATCATCCCAGTGGCGTTGACCGGCACCGAAGATGCCGATGTTGTGGCGCGGCTAAAATCATTTCGACGGTTGAAGATCACCATTACAGCCGGAGAAGAAATGTATTACCCGCCCAATATCAAAGCCGCCAAAGGTGCCGAGCGAGATGCACTTTTGCGCGAAGCCATTGATGAATTATTCTGTCGCATTGCCGCATTGCTGCCAGAAAGTTATCGCGGTTATTACAAGGACTTTCCGCGTACAAAAGAAATACTGGCTTTGAAAGACAAGCCCTAGTATAGGTTGATCGCCAACAGCATCACGATTCCGGGGAGCAGAGTAGCGAGCCCTAACCAGTTGGCAGAAGCGTTTTTACTGCGTGCCAACATCACCCATGCTGCAATGCCCAACCCTATAAATACCACGGGCAGAACATATCCCAACCCAAGCATTAAGTTAAACATGCCACTCTCGCCTGCAGACGTTGCAGCATCTTGAAAACTCATTAGCACAGCCAGGGGTGCAAATACAAGTGCCGCTCCGGCAACTTGTGAAGTAAGCAGCCAAAATACACTTAACCAGCGACTGATCGATTTTTGTGACATGATTTCATCTCCTTAAAGGGGTTGATAAATTGATTATATATCAACAAAAGGGACACCCACGCCTCTCTGCCTCGACAATAGCCTGATCGCTCGACCAGAAAAAGTTTTCTTCGCCAATGGTTTTTACAAGACCTCCGCGTTCCATCATTTGCCTGGCGTTGTCGTGGATACCGGCAAACATGAGTGTGCCGCCTCTCCTTTGTAGACGTGAATGTAACTTGTGGATCGCTTCAATACCCGCCGAATCGATCAGCGGCACACCGCGCATCGACAGGATCAAGGCGTGCGTGTCTCCCAAATCGGCAAAGGATTCGCTGAATTGAGACGTTGCCGCAAAAAATAGCGGACCGGTCAGAAATGCCACGCGGACGTGTTTGCAATTCCCTGCAGTTTCAATGCCTTTTTGCTTGAGGCGTTCCACATCCACTTCTTGAATGTTGATGTCAATGCTGGCGCTTTTGTTGAGGAAGACGGCTCCCATTAAAAAGGTTCCGAAGAGGATGGCGTTCGTCAAGCTGAGCACGACGGTGGCAATGAACGCAACCGTGAATGCGATCATATCGGTCTTGAAAAAATTACTAAAAGTAAATTTGACGGAGCCTACGTCCACTGAGCGGATGGCGGTGACCATCAAAACACCAGCCAGGGCAGAGAGCGGAATCATCGCCAGATAATCGGCAAAGGCGAACATGATGATGAGCAGGATCAATGCGTGGATAATGCCCGTGAGGCGAGTTTGTCCGCCAGATTGAATGGCAACTTTTGTGCGCAGGATGCCAGATGTGACCGGAATCGCACCGACCAATGCCAGTGTGATATTGCCAATGCCTAAGCCCATGAGGTGTTGATTCACTTGCAGACGTTTGCCGGTCAGTTCGGCTCCGGAAGCGCCTGTTAGGAGAGTTTCGACCGAACCTAGAGCCGTCAGTGTGAGGGCTGGCGCGATGAATTCAGAGATGTTTCCCCATGGAATGCCCGCAATACTGAAGCGCGGTTCGAGGAGCAGGGAACGGGGGATGAATCCGATCGTAGGGACAGACCAGCTCAGAGCGGAGGTTGAGGCGGTGGCAAGGATCAGTGCGATCAAGGCACCTGGAATCCGCTCGTTCCATTTGGTGGGGTAGAAGAACATGAGTCCCATCACAAATAGACCGATGATGAGGCTGTGGATGTTAGGCGTGAGGTTGGGCGTTGTGAAATAACCGATCAGTTTTTGCGCGGCAGTGACGGTGACAGGGGTGTGGATGCCGAGCAGTGGATCCACTTGGCGGATGATGACGATGGCAGAGATGCCTGCGGTGAAGCCTGCGATGACGGTGGATGGGATGAATGCGATGAAGCGACCGAGCTTGAACAAGCCGATCCCGAATGTGATTATGCCTGCCATGATGAGTGCGACCCACATGCCTTCGAGACCATATTGATTGATGAGCACGATCAGCACCACACTGATGACGGCTTTTGCGCCGGTCATTTGATAAGGCGCACCTGCCAATAAACCGACGACAATGCCACCCACGATGGAGGCGATCAACCCGGCAGCGGCGGTGGCACCCGAGGCAGCACCGAAGGCAAGTGCAAGCGGTAAAGCCACCAGTGCAACGTTAAGACCTGCAGCAAGGTCATTTTGAAATGTGGCGAGCGAATAGCCCGCGAACTCGTCCCTGTAAAGACGGGCAAGGGAACGTCTTGGCATATTTAATTCTCCAGAAAAGATATTGCACCAAAAGCTCTCACCGGGGCAATCGCCCGGCACACGTGCTCCCCCAAGGCGTCTTTTGGTTTATAACGAGCGTTATTTTATCAAAAGTAACCAATAAATGGGATGAATTGAATTATAATTTCAAAATCGTTGATGTTTTTGAGGCGGAGTACTACCTACATAGGAGTAGTTTATGGATACAAATACCACAATAATTGCAGTAGCTCTTTTGATAGTTGTTGTCATACTAAGTGGTTTTTTGATTTATCGCCGGAAAACGAAGGTTGACTTGGAAGTTTCTGGAAACAAATTTGGATTTGAAGGTGAGAATGACTCAAAGCCAGTTGTGGTTACTAAAAAAACTAGTAGAGGGATTTTTGGTAATCTCTCAATTGGTAAGACGCGTATGAAAGTAGTTGGAAATGAAACTATTGAAGGAAATAAGAATATTGGTGATACTGAGCTAACAGCAGAAGAAAAGACTTCTCAAACTAAAGAAAAGAAAAAGAAATAATAGGGGAGTTTCATAAAATGTCACATCCTATAGTAGATAGGAAACTTGAGTTTGGGCTGTTTCGCAATTTACTTGATTCGACCAGAGTCAAGGATGAGTCCATTTTGCTGTTAAAAAACGAATCCGGACAGGGAAAGTCAAGGTTGTTGCACTTGTTTGAAACACATTGTCGTGAAAACCGAGTACCGGTATCACGTGTAGATTTCAAAGGGGGGTCTTTGAGCCCAATTGATGTATTGCGATCTATTCAAACCGATGTTCGTTCTTATTTTCAACTTAAACGATGCTCCGACATATTAAACCAAGTTATTTCTATTCCTCAAATTCAGATTGCGGATAATACAAATGTTGGGCGTTCCGAATATACGGTACAAACAACTTTCAACATGGCTCCTCTTTCAATTGAAGAGCAACGAACGCGTTGGGAAATGGGAGCTCAAGCATTATTGGAAGATATAAACGAACTTTCCCAAAATGGAATGACATGCTTTGTTGTTCTATTCGATACTTATGAACAAGCAAGTGAAGAAGCAAGGAAATGGTTATCCAATCATATTCTTCGTATGTCAACTCCACAACGCATTAGACCCTTGGTTATCGTCATTGCGGGTAAAGAAGTTCCTAATCCAACAGGGGAGTGGGAACATTGCCACACAGCAATCAATCTCGAACCATTACAACTTGAAGATTGGATGGAATATGCTCGATTAGTGATTGGAGATTTTCAACCTGAACAGATTAAAAGAGTCTACACTCGTCACAAAAATAGTCCTTTGCAGATGGCAACTGTGATTAACGCGCTTGCGCCAATAGGGGATTCCCATGTCAGATAATTTACTCGATCGCCTCCTTTCAGCGCAGAGCCCTGAGGAAGAAACAAAAATATTATTGGAATCGCTTCCTAAAGGTTTACAGGATGCAGCTTGGGTTGCAGCAATTCCGCATTGGTTTAATTCTGAGATATTGTCAGCATTAGTTCCGGACTTGTCTTCGCAGTCCGAGAAAATATATGAAGAATTACAAAACCAAACATTTGTTGAAAAATATCAAAACCTCGGGCATAACATTCATGAGCTTACAAGAAAAAGAATTCTAAGCTTGTGGTGGCAAGAACGTCGAGAAGAATACCGAATACTTTCAGGACGTGCAGAGAAGTATTTTTCTTCAAAAGATGATGGACAGTCTTCGATTGAAGCAGCTTATCACCACTTGATAGTTCATGTGTATAGTGAAACTCACACAAAAAGTCAATGGAACGAAGTTGCTTCACGGATAAAAGTTTCAGGACAGTATTCACTAGCGCATTCTCTTGTTCAGAATGCCCGGGAGCACATTGCTAACGGCAGACTCCCGAAAGGTATTGAAAATCTAATAAATGAATGGGAACATTCATTTGCTGGTGAGTTAGTTGCTATAAGCGAACTAAAATTAGAAAACGAGGAGTTAACCTCCGCCGCTGAAGCACTAGGACATGCTCGGAAACTATACATTGATTTGCAGGACAGAAAGGGTGAAGCAACTGTATTACTAAAGCTCGGGTCTACCAACTTTCAGAAAGAGGACCCCGAAGTTGCCATTGAACAACTTGAATCTGCGCTGAAAATATATCATGATCAAGGAGATGTACTTGGGGAAGCTGAAGCGTATCGTGAACGTGGCAGGTTCTATAGAAATTTGGAACAATATGAGAAGGCTATTTTTGACTTTGCTAAAGCAATTGAACTGAGACCTGATTATTCAAAAGCATTCGATGGTCGGGGCGAGACCTATCGGTTGATGGAACAATACGAGGCGGCCCTAGCAGATTTCAATCGAGCCATCGAACTTGACCCAAAAGATTCATCTGCGATTGCCAGCCGTGGGCAAGTCTATGTGTCAATGGAACAATATGAGGCAGCCCTAGCAGATTTCAATCGAGCCATCGAACTTGATCCAAAACTAGATTGGGCAATTACCAGCCGTGGAGAGACCTATCGGTTGATGGAACAATACGAGTCGGCTCTGGCAGATTTCAATCGAGCCATCGAACTTGATCCAAAAGATACATGGGCAATTGCCAGCCGTGGGCAAGTCTATGTGTCAATGGAACAATATGAGGCAGCCCTAGCAGATTTCAATCGAGCCATCGAACTTGATCCAAAACTAGATTGGGCAATTACCAGCCGGGGAGAGACCTATCGGTTGATGGAACAATACGAGTCGGCTCTGGCAGATTTCAATCGAGCCATCGAACTTGATCCAAAAGATGCATGGGCAATTGCCAGCCGTGGGCAAGTCTATCGGTTGATGGGACAATACGAGTCGGCCCTATCAGATTTCAATCGAGCCATCGAACTTGATCCAAAAGATGCATGGGCAATTGCCAGCCGTGGAGAGACCTATCGGTTGATGGGACAATACGAGGCGGCCCTATCAGATTTCAATCGAGCCATCGAACTTGATCCAAAGGATGCATGGGCAATTGCCAGCCGAGGGCAAGTCTATAAGTCAATAAAACGATACGAGGCAGCCCTGGCAGAATTCAACCAAGCTATTGAACTTAACCCTAAATTTGCCTGGGCGATTGCTCACCGTGGAGTGGTCTATAAGTCGATGGAGCAATACGAGGCAGCCTTAGCAGATTTCAACCAAGCTATTGAACTTAACCCTAAATATACCTGGGCGTTTGCTCAGCGCGGAGAGACCTATCGGTTGATGGAACAATACGAGGCGGCACTAGCAGATTTCAATCAAGCTATTGAACTTAACCCTAAATATACCTGGGCGATTGCCCGGTGTGGACTGGTCTATAAGTCAATGGAACAATATGAGGCAGCCCTGACAAATTTCAATCGAGCCACCGAACTTGACCCTAAACTAGATTGGGCAATTACTCAGCGTGGAGTGGTCTATAAGTCGATGGAGCAATACGAGGCAGCCTTATCAGATTTCAACCAAGCTATTGAACTTAACCCTAAATATACCTGGGCGTTTGCTCAGCGTGGAGAGACCTATCGGTTGATGGAACAATACGAGGCTGCCCTAGCAGATTTCAACCAAGCTATTGAACTTAACCCTAAATATACCTGGGCGATTGCCCGGTGTGGACTGGTCTATAAGTCAATGGAACAATATGAGGCAGCCCTGACAAATTTCGATCGCGCCATCGAACTTGACCCTAAACTAGATTGGGCAATTGTCAACCGTGGGCAAATGTATGGGTCAATGGGACAATACGAGGCAGCCCTGGCAGATTTCAACCAGGCTATTGAACTTGATCCTAAAGATGCATGGGCAATTGCCAGTCGTGGAGAGACCTATCGGTTGATGGGACAATACGAGGCAGCCCTAGCAGATTTCAACAAGGCTATTGAACTTAACTCTGAACTATATTGGGTTATTGTCAGGCGTGGCATGACTTATCGGTTGATGAAGAAATATGAAGAGGCAATAGCGGATAATGAATATATTATCAAGACTGATAAAAGCGACGAAAACTTGCCTGTTAGATTTTTAGCAATAATTTCAATGAAAAAGGAAATAGGAGACGATATACCAAAAGACTATCTTGAAAAAGTACGTCATATCCTGCCAGAGGATGATCTATATAATCGCGCTTGTTTAGAAAGTATTTGTGATAATTTTGAATTGGCATTTGAATATTTAAGAAAAGCTGCTCAGGGTGATAATTTTGACTCTAAATGGGCATGGGATGACCCTGATCTGCAATGGATACGGAGTGATCCACGATTTTTGGAAATTGTGGGTCCAAAACCTGTATAAAAAGGATTCGGAGGTTTTCAAACCTCCGAATCCTTTTTAGAACAAGATCCCGCAATCATATGGAATGATATTCTCTTCTTGTACATCCATGATCTCGTGTGGAAATGACCTGCTGATGGTGTAGGTGATGCGGTAAAAGCCGCCCCATTTGCTGAATATGACCAATTCTACAATGGCAGTGGTGTCGGTTAATTTGACGAGCGGTTCGATGTTTTGCAAGGCGTTGATCTGCCTCATTTGATCTCTATCGAACTCCATGCCGAAACTTCCGTCATTAATATCTGCAACGATGGTATCTACAGCCTCTCGATCGCAGACGATATTGATGTCGTTGTAGTTGGCATGCCAAACAAGGTAGAACTGATTCGCAGTGCGTAAGAATGACGCATATTCAAAATATCCCTGCTCGGTATCGTTGACTTGCATGTACTTCCAGTAGTTTGCAAACTCTGATTCGGAAGAAACGTCACTCGAAGTTTTATAAGGCGCTTGGTCCACGGGACGAGCAGCGAGGAGCGGAAAAGAGCCCAGCGAATCGGAGATAAAAACATAATCAAGGACGTAGCCTTCCTGCATGGAAAGATTCGGTGTGGCGGCGAAATACTCGTTCACATCGAACTCATCTCCTTGTTTGATGCCGGTTTCCATCAACCCCTGTGGAATTTCATAGGTTTGCAAACTGCGAATGGATTTGAGCAATTCAGGGCAATTGTTTATCACAACGCCATCCCGTGGCGCAACTGCGGCAGGGAACAGGGTTTGGCAGGCAAAGGAAAAAATAAGCAATGCAACGAGTGGAAGAGCTGACTTTGTTCTCATAACATACTCCAATTCTTACAGGGTTGAGAAAAAGACGTAAGCTTTTCTAAAAAAGTTCCAACGAGTTTATGATTTGCGTTCGAACGTCCCGTCGAGGTTTAGATAATATGCATCCACTTCAAGGTTTGGGAACAGCCTGCGGATCTTATCTTCTGCTTTATCAAGGTCATCTTCGTGCCGTTCTTCCGTCCCACCGGGACCATACATGCCGCAATCTTCGTGGTTGATGAGAATGACCTTTGTAATACCATGCAATCGCGCCGCAATATCTACCTGACGGATCACATCATAGACATCATATACGCCACCTGCCATTACAGCACGGTCATAACTTCCTTTGCCCAGGTTCGCTTCCAACCAGTTGTTGATGAAAGACTGCAAACGATAATCCATGCAATGAACAACAATGGCTTCACATGTATGAGACATAGTCCCTCCAAAAATTAGATGATCTGACTTGCCGCTCGCAACAAACGATCGTGGATCGCCAGCCCCAAGCCTTGTTTTCCAAAATCACGCGTGAGGATCAAATTCACGCCCTGGTCGTCCAATGCGCGCATGCCTGCATATAAATTTCGCGCGATCGATTCAAGGTCAGTGGATGAGCCAAGTGGATACGGCACGCAAGACTCGAAGGATGCCATATCTTCATTTGCTAGAAGAAGCCCCACGCTTCTTCCCTGCGCCTGTGCCTGCTTCGCCAGCCCAAGCAGTTTTTCCAGCGCTGAATCTTTTTCGCCTTTACACAAAATTAACTCTGCATTGGGAGTGTAGTGCTTGCCCAACAACCCCGGCGAGACTTGCGCTTCATCATCAGAATTGGGTCTGTTATTTCGCAACTCGACTGCGCCGATCACTTTTTCAATCGCCTCACGCGAAACCCCGCCCGGACGAAGAATCATTGCTGGTTCGCGGGTCACATCCAGCACCGTAGACTCAACGCCCACCGAAGTCGCGCCGCCATCGAGGATCATGTCAATGCGACCATTAAGGTCGTCCATCACATGTTGAGCCGTGGTGGGGCTGGTGTGCCCAAATCGATTCGCAGACGGGGCTGCAATGGGCACTCCACTGGCACGGATGAGTGCCAACGCTACAGGATGTGAAGGCACACGCACTGCGACTGTGTTCAACCCCGCTGTGACGGATGCTGGTACATGCGGAAGTTTCGGCAGCACCAACGTCAGCGGACCGGGCCAGAAGGCATCGGCTAATTTTTTCACAATGGGAGGGATTTCAGAAGCGACAAGCTTTACATCATCAAAAGACGCAACATGAACGATTAACGGGTCGTTGGAGGGACGTCCCTTCGCGTGGAAGATCTTTGCAACGGCTTCTTCATCAAGCGCATTGGCTCCAAGTCCGTACACGGTTTCGGTGGGGAAGGCAACCAAGCCGCGGCGTTGGATCACGTCTGCGGCTTGGCGAATCAGTTCAGGGTTGGGGTTGTGAGGCGAGAGAGTCAGCAGTTGAGTCATCAAGAGATCGGTTCGAAGGTTCCATCCAAATGCAAATAGAACGTTTCAACTTTTAAATGAGGAAAAAGGGCTTTAATTTTTTTCTGCGCATCCGTGAGGTCATGTTTATGGCGTTTGTACGTGCCATCACGACCGTAGGCGCGGCAGTCTTCATGGTTGATGAGACAGACAGTTTCAATGGTATGAATTTGCACTGCAAGCTGCACGTACTTCAAGACCATTTCATAATCGTGCACACTGCCTGCCAGTGAAATGATGTCGAAGTTGTCGTAGCCAAAGCGGACGGTGATCCATGGTTGAATGAATTTTTGCAGACGATAGTCCATACAGTGGACAACGAGTGCGTCGCAGTGAATGATCGGTTTTTTTGTTGGCATGAGTACCTCTAATTTTTTTGGCTGCTCTGTTGAGGGCTTAGCCCTCAACAGAGCAGTACGCTTATAAAATTTCGCCTTCACTTCTCTTCAAGAACTCTCCATCCCCTCGTTTCCCTTTCCACTCATCGCCATCGACGATCAGTTTTCCGCGCAGGAAAACTTTTTCGGGGTAGCCCATCAATTCCATGCCTTCGTATAGATTGTAATCGGTACGCTGATGCGAATGTGCCACGCCGTAGCGCACTTGCTTTTCAGGATCCCAAATAACGATATCAGCATCAGCGCCGGGGACGAGTGCTCCCTTGCGCGGGTACAAGCCGAAAATTTTCGCCGGGTTGGTGCTGGTGTACGCCACAAATTGATTCGGTGTGATGTAACCTGCATTAACTCCATACGTCCACAAGACAGGCATGCGATCTTGGATGCCAGGCAAGCCGTTGGGGATTTTGGTGAAGTTGTACATGCCCAATTCTTTGCCGGGGATGGCGATCTCGCTTCCTTCGTAGACGATGGGGCGGGTGCCGTCAAAGTAGAAGGGGCAATGGTCGGTGCCGATGGTTTGCAAAATGCCTTTTGAAAGTCCCTGCCAGAGGCGGGCATTGTCTTGCTCAGTGCGCATGGGCGGGGAACAGATCCATTTGGCGCCATCATCGCGGCTGAGATGATCGGTATTGAAGAACAGATATTGCGGGCAAGTTTCACCCATCACTTTCACGCCGCGTTCACGGGCATATTGCAACATGTCCACTTCACCGCCTGCGTTCATGTGAACGATGTACACGGGCGCATCGGCTTGTTCTGCCATGGCTGCCATTCTTAATGAGGATTCAACCGCTCCCCAGGCAGGGCGGGTAAGGGCGTGCCAGATGGGTTCGGTATGACCTTGCGCCAACGCTTGTGTCGTTAGCGTTTCGATCACATCGCCGTTCTCGCAGTGTGCCATGACGAGCATGCCGTTATCACACGCAATTTGCAGCGCCTTGAAAATTCCGCCATCATCGAGACGCAGACGTCCGTTATAGGCTGTGAAGACCTTCAGAGTTTGAATGCCCATGTCCATGAGAGAGGTGATGGCGCGGGCGATCTCGTCATCGAAGCGGGTCAGATTCATGTGAAAGGAATAGTCGATGGCAGCTTTTTCGGCTTTTTTCATCCACAGATCGACGGAATGGGCAAAGCCTTCGTTTTCCAGAACCACAAAGTCCATCGCAGTCGTTGTCCCGCCGAAGGCTGCAGCTTTGTGACCGGTGTAATGGTCATCCGAGGAGACAGTGTCGAACATGGGCAGGTCGAGGTGAACGTGCGGGTCCACACCGCCGGGTAAGATCAGTTTGCCGGTGGCATCCACTCGCTGGTCAGAATCAGCTTCGAGATTGAGTCCGATGCGCGTGATTTTTTCATCCTCGATCAAAATATCGGCGAGGAAGGTGTCGGATGCGGTGATCAACGTCCCGTTCTGGATCAGTGTCTTCATGACGCCTCTTTTCGGCTTTATTTTATACCAAATCGAATCTGATATAATTTTCTTCGATGAATCCAAAGCGTTTTGCCATTCTTTTTATCCTTGTTAGTCTTGTTCTGTTTGGGCTGTGGTTGCCTGCGGGTGCCGCACCCAGTGCGCAACAATATCTCACGCCTACCCCGGGCGCGGACGGGCGTATCATTTACGTCGTTCAGCCGGGGGATAATTGTTTCCGTGTGGCGGCATTGCATGGAATCAGTGTAGATCAACTACGCCAATTGAATTCACGATTGGATGAGAACTGTACGTTGGTGGAAGGCGAGGAATTGTTGATCGGTATCGCTGCCGCCGCAACGCCCACGGTTCAAGCGAACCTGAATCCGGGTACGCCGACTGTGACTCCGACTCCGCTTACCGGTTTGACGGAAGTATGTGTGCTGTTGTTCAATGACGTCAATGGCAATGCGATGCGTGAAGAAACCGAGCCCGCTGTATCTGGCGGTGCGGTCAGTGTGACGGAAAACAACGGCAAGTATTCTGCTTCGTTGGATACGGTTATCCCATCAGATCCGGAGGCGTATCAGGGTGTCTGTTTTACGAACATCCCCGAAGGGACGTATAACATCACGGTGGGTATCCCAGATAATTACAACCCGACCATGGCGTTGAGCTATTCGTTGGAAGTTAACGCGGGCGACCGTGCCTTTGTCGATTTTGGGACTCAGTCTCGTGATGTGGTGGCAGACCCGGGTGCAGAAGAAAATGCAAATGATAGCGGGGGAGGGGTTTCTTCGGCATTGGGTATTTTTGGTGCTTTGTTGCTTTTGGGCGGTGCAGGTTTGGGTTATTATGCCTGGCGCTCTGGCAAACCGGATAGTAAGTTGGCGGGCGGCGGGATGTTGAAGAAATAGGCAAGTGAACAAGTAGACAAGTAGATCAATAAAAATGACGGTGCTTTAATGGCGACCGTCATTTTTTTATTTGAAACGTTTTTCGGTGAATGGGGGAGTGACCGAGTTCTTCGATCTTTCTGCGGTGCAGCAGTGTGCCATAACCTTTGTGATCTGAAAATTGATATTCAGGGAATTGATCGCTTAACTCGCACATGATTTCATCGCGCGCGGTTTTGGCAAGGATGGAGGCTGAGGCAATGCTGAGCGAACGCTGGTCGCCTTTGACGATGGCAGTTTGTGGGATGTCTAACTCGGGGAGTTCGAGGCGGAAGTCTGTTAGCAGATAATCTGGGATTTGTTGAAGCGCTTCCAGCGCGCGGCTCGCGGCGAGACGGGTGGCGGGTACGATCCCCAATTGGTCGATTTCCTGCGCTGACGAGAATCCGATTCCGTGGGCGAGGGCGGTTTCGTGAATCGGAGCGACAAGCTCAGCGCGTTTGCGGGGAGTCAACTGCTTGGAGTCGTGGACTCCGCTCAGGGCGCGGAGAAGATGCGGATGTTTATTGGGGAGGATGACGGCTCCAACGCAGACGGGTCCGGCTAGGGCGCCTCGTCCGGCTTCATCCAACCCGGCAATGAGGGGATAGTCTGCCCAGATTCTTTTTTCGTACTTCAGGTTAGGGCTGGGAATCATACCTGCCGCGCATCGCGTTGATGTGAATGCGGAAGATGTCGCTGATCATGCGCAGGGCGTCGCGCACTGCACTGACTTTGCTATCAGGGTCGAAATACCATTGGATGGGAATTTCACGTACGCGCAGTTTTTTGCGGCGGGCGAGATATAGCAGCTCGATATCGAAAGACCAGCCGGTGAGTGTTTGTTGTTGAAAAAGGGATGCAGTGGACTCGGCGCGGAAGCATTTGAATCCGCATTGGGTGTCGTTCAAGCCAGGTAGGATCAGGGTGCGGATGGCTAAGTTGATGGCACGCCCACCCAAATGACGGTATGGCGGTTCGTTGTAACGAATGGACCCTGGCGCTTCGCGTGAACCGATGGCAATGTCAAAGTCGGTTAAGTTGGGCGGCAGGAATTTGGGCAGGTCTTCGATGGGCATCGATAGGTCGGCGTCGCAAATGAAGCGATATTCACCCTGAGCAGATAGGATGCCGCGGCGGACCGCATTCCCTTTGCCTCGATTCTCTTCGTGAATGACGATGAGATTGGAATGATCCTTGAGGAATTCACTGGCGAGTTCAAACGTGCGGTCTGTGCTTCCGTTCTCAACGACGATCACTTCGCTGGAATATGCCTGTGTGCTGAGAAACGCAAAAATCTGCTCAAGAGTACGTGGCAGGCGGCTGGCTTCGTTATGGGCAGGGATGACGATGGACAGGAACGGTGTATTCAAAGCAACTTTGGCTAAATGACAAGGAGTGTGGCGGCAAAATAGACTGCGGCTCCCAAAATACAGCAGGCTGTGATTCCCATACCGATCAGTAGGATGATCTGCCAACCCTTTAGAGGAGGTTGTTTTTTCTGTGCAGTTTTCGGAGCCGGTTTTGCTGATTGTTGTGCGGGAGCTTTTCCGGGGTCTGAAGCATTGAAGATGGCTTGCGCGCGTGAAACGGGACGCTCTGAGGGAATTTTCGGCTCGGGCGGCGTCTCGGTCGTTTTCGGCTGCGGTTCGAGGATCAAATCTGCTGAGAACAGCACCTGCTCCGCACGCAAAACGGGACTTGCCTGATTCAGTGAACTCGCAAATTGCTTGATGGCGTCGCTGCGCACCACGCGCACGGCGGGTCGTACTGAATCGATATTTGCGCCGGGATCACTGGCGATCAGCACTGCCTCTGCCTGCATGGGAATTTTGATGTTTTGGATCTGTAGATATTTTTGAAAAGCACGATTTAACTTCGAGAGCAGGTCAACCAAATTCCTCTTGGCTGGGCTGGCAACACCGTTCGTGACGATATTCCAGTCGTCGCCCTTGGCTTCGAAATGTCCCTTGACTGCGGCAACAAAGATCACGGAGAGTGATCCAGGTCCGATCAGAATGATGGGAATGAAAATATCGCTGCCCGGCAAGTTGAAATTGCGGATCATCACGAAGCCCTTATCGAGCATGCGGTCTAGTTGACTGATGACCGATTTCTGAGCTTCCAGTTCGGGGAACCAATTGGGTCCATATTTCAAGGTACCCTGAAGGCGCCCAGCAACGCTGATATTCCCTTGGGCATCTTGAAATGGAGTTTTATCGATAATTTTCATGGATCTACCTAAAAGAATGGGACGTTTTCCAACTCATCCTTGTTCGCGTTTGAGTTTGTTGCAATAAATTCGCGATCATCCGCTTTTACCAGCAGGATCGGCTTGGCAAGTGTGAAGGTGCTTGCCATTAAGTCCTGCCGTGTACCGGAGACGAATTGCATGCCTTTTTGCAGGCGTTCTATCAGAGTCTTTCGGTCGAGTACCAACCGGTCAGAGTACGTTGCCCCGCGTCGTTCATAGGCGCGCACTGTCACGATCTGACCGTTCTTATAACGAACTGCTTCAATCACACCATCAATCTGTTTTGCCATGAGAGATCCTCTGAAATTAATTTTAACACAGCTTAAAATAAGAGAGTCACGAATAACACAATTGTAACGTCTGTGTCTCCGTGCCTCTGATGGATATGTTTCCTTTTATATGTAGAAAACAGCGTTTTTGTCGGGGCGACAGGATTCGTATAATCCCTTCAATGGGGAACCCTGCACCTATTTTATCTTTTGTCGGGGCGACAGGATTCGTGCTATCCTCTCAATGGGGGAACCTGCGCCTATATTATCTTTTGTCGGGGCGACAGGATTCGAACCTGCGACCTCTTGCTCCCAAAGCAAGCGCGCTAGCCGGACTGCGCCACGCCCCGATATTTCATTCGCTCAACATTATACGCTAGCTCCGTCTCCGACGCTGCGACACCCCAGATATGATTAAGCCTGCCGAGTATAATGCGAAGGATGAGAACCCGTCAAGCAACTTTCATTGGAACCACGTTCGCGCTTCTTCTCGGACTTGTAGCCTGTTCCTCCTCTAATGAGATTCCCCCCACCGCCGCCATCTCCACCTCTCCACCCACAGCGACAGTTACATCCACCTCCACACCAACCCCGATCCCTCCCACACCAACCCCCACGCCATTGACTTGCCTCACTCAGCCGGGCAGTATTGAAAGCGGTGTGGTCAATGCCACCGTCCCGCCGCAGGAGTACTTGATCTATCTGCCGCCCTGCTACTCCGAACAGACAGACCTGCGTTATCCCGTCCTCTACCTTCTACATGGACAAACCTACACTATGGATCAATGGGTCAGGCTGGGCGTCCCCCAAGCGGTCGATGAAATGATCTTTTCCGGCGAAAGTGTTCCCTTCATTGTGGTTTTTCCTGACGATAGTTTTTGGAACCTCAGTGCCGGCTCAGGTTTTGGCGAAAGGCTGGTGGGTGCCCTTGTCCCTTATATCGACTCACAATATCGCACCCTGCCAACCCGTGAGAATCGCGCCCTCGGCGGTCTCTCCCGTGGCGGCGGTTGGACAGCCCAACTTGGCTTTGAAAACCCCGGCATGTTCGGCTCGCTTGGGCTGCATTCTCCTGCCATATTCAAAGGCGATGGTTTCTTTATAGAGAAGCTCATACGTGGCATCCCCGAAGAAGCCCGTCCGCGCCTGTGGCTGGATACGGGTGATGTGGACCGCGAATGGAAAAGCATCATCGAGTTCGAAGAGGCACTGACCCGCAACGATTATCCCCATGAGTTCGTTTTGAATCTTGGCGATCATTCCGAAATTTATTGGGGTGCCCACGTCCGTGATTATTTGCGTTGGTATGCAAAGGCTTGGAACCCGGCACCCGCCAATGAATAATTTTCATTAAGTAACACGCAGGTATAATTTCTTTTTCATAAAACAACAGGAGCACCCATGAAAATCTTTGTAACCGGCGGCGCAGGCTATATCGGCTCCGCCACAGCAGAAGCGCTTATCCAAGCCGGAAATTCCGTCACCGTCTACGACTCGCTCGTGACCGGGCATCGTGAAGCAGTTCCGGCGGGCGCAGAATTCATCCATGCCTCATTAGATGACAGCCACGCCCTCGCCGAGGCGTTGACCTCCACAAAATATGACGCCGTCATGCACTTTGCCGCATTCATCGAAGCGGGTGAAAGCATGAAAGACCCCGGTAAATTTTTCCGCAACAACTTCAGCAACTCCCTGCAATTGATGGAAACAGCGGTTCAGGCAGGGATTCGAAAATTCGTCTTTTCATCCACTGCGGCAGTCTATCAATCGAGTGACGAACCGCTCACTGAAGATTCTCCCATCGGACCCACCAATGTATATGGTCATACCAAATTGATGACCGAACAGGCGCTTGAATGGTATCGCTCCATTTTCGGGCTTCACTATGCTGTGCTTCGTTACTTCAATGCCTGCGGCGCATTGCCCGGGCGTGGCGAGGCACATCAACCTGAGTCACATCTCATTCCACGTGTGCTGCAAATTGCCTTGGGTCAGGCAGAGTCGGCTACCATCTTCGGCACAGATTACCCCACACCCGATGGTACCTGCATCCGTGACTACATTCATATTGCTGATCTCGTTTCCGCGCACATCCTGGCATTGGGCGCTTTAGAAACACGAGATAAGATGACCTACAATGTTGGCAGCGGCAATGGGTTCTCGGTGCGTGAAGTGATCGAAACGGCTCGCAAAGTGACCGGGCATGCCATCCCCGCCATTGAACAGCCACGCCGCCCCGGAGATTCCGCCCGCCTGGTCGCTTCACCAGATCGCATCAAACGTGAATTAGGCTGGGAACCCAAGAACACCAATATGCAAGACATCCTTTCCAGTGCATGGGAATGGCATACCTCTCATCCGCACGGGTATGGAAAATAAATGTCATTCAAGTTTTATCGCATCCCGGTTGGCATTTGCAATTGTTTTCTCTTGCGCGGCGAGCAGACCATTTTGATCGATGGCGGCGCATGGGGCGGATTCGCTTCGTTTCAAGATCAACTAAAATCGTTAAGCGTTGACCCAAAAGAGATCGGGTTAATTCTGCTCACGCACGGGCATTGGGATCACATTACCTGCCTTGCCGAAATTCAAAAACTGACCGGAGCGAAGATTGCGGTTCATGGACGGGACCAGTTCATGGTCGAGACAGGCGAGCCGCCCTTTCCAGACGGCGTCACGCCCTGGGGAAGAGTGATGGCATGGTCTGCCAAGCGGATGCTCCGCCCGCATCTGTCTCCGCTCAAAGTGGATACGGTGATTCCCGATGCTGGGATGTCGCTGAAAGAGTTTGGTGTTCCTGGTGAAGTGGTGTACACCCCTGGGCATTCCATGGGGCATGTCAGTATCCTCCTCGATTCAGGTGACGCATTCATAGGCGACATGGCAATGAACGATTGGTATCTGCGCCTAACGCCCGGCTTGCCTGTCCTTGCAGATGATATTGATCAAGTGGTTGAAAGTTGGAAGAAGATCCTACCGATGGGCATCAAACGGATTCACCCCGCACATGGCATGGATTTTGATGTGGATGTCATTCAAAAAGAGATTCGTAATTTTCGACCACGATAAATTGTGAATCAAAAAACGCCGGAATATTTCTCCGGCGTTTTTTCTTATAACAAGGAGGATTCGATCTTTTCTACAGCGTCTTTGGCTTCTGCCAACCCAGAGTTAGTTAGCTCGCGGTAGGCTTTGATGGCTTCAAGTTTCTTGCCGCTTTTTATCAGGGAAATGATGTGTGAGTCTGCCATGCCGGGGTCATCGAAATATTCAACGCCCAATTTTTTGTAAATAAAATCAAGCCTTCGTTCCAGTTCAGCCACACGTCCGCGCAGCGTGATCAAATCTTGTTCAGTGGACATAGAAAATCTCCTCGAAGAAAATCTTACATCGCTTTGAACAGGCTGGCATTCACCTATTGTTCCTATTGTCCGCAGGTAAAGCGATTCATCGCTTCATCGAAGAGTCCACGGGCGCCGTCGGCTTGCGGGGTGTAGACCTTCCATGCAAAAACGCGATCTTTGCAGACCCATGCGCCTGCACCGCCAAAAGGCAAAGCCGGGCTGGCGGTAACGGTGATGTTCGTATACACCACGTTCATATCTCGCAAAAGGAAAACTTCATTGTTGCCTGTTGGCGCGTCCACAGCATCGTCGAGCAGAGTATCAAGCATAAAATTCGGGTCGCCAACGCCGGGGGCGATCTGCCAGATGACTTGAATGAAGATATTGCCGTTTAGCCCTGCTAGAAAACCCTGGCTGTAGGTGCTGGGAGCAGCTGCGTTGCGCTGGGCACTTACGTCGAAGAAGGCGATGTCGATCGGGTGACCGATGCAGAATTGATATTCGCAGAACAAGCCTGCCAGTGTAAAAGCTGTGGGAGATGGGTAAGGTGTGGGGGGCAGGGCTTGTGTGGCGGTGGGAATAGCCGCGAGCGTGGCTTGCACGGCTTGTTGAATTTGAGAAGCTGGCGAAGGGGTGGGTGTTTTCGGCGTGCAACCCATTACCAGAAGCAGCAACAAGCTCAAGGGCAGGAAAAGAGGCGTGAGTTTTTTCATCCCAAGGATTATAAAGGAAAGCCCCGTCCATTTCTGAACGGGGCTGATTTGTTTTAGTGTCCGCTTCCAGAGGAGGGACTGCCGTTGATGATCTCGGGGTTGGGGTCGCCTTCGACGACGAGGTATCCGGCGAGACCGCGCTGTAAGCGAGAGAGGGCATGATCTACAAGGATGAAGTTGCCGGGTACTTCGACATTGAACTCGACCATGGTTGCGCCTCCAGGCGGGACGAGGGTGGTCTGCACGTCGGTAAGTGGTGCGCCGGTGAGCGAGGCTTGATCGTACACACGGTCGAAGATTTCACCGATAACGTGGAAGGAAGATGTGAAGTTTGGTCCGCCGACGCCGAAGAAGATGCGCACGCTTTCGCCGACATTGGCTTTGAGCGGTTTGGTCACGAGCGCATTCGCCGCGCCGTTGAAGACAAAGTATTCGGGGTCTTCGTTGAGCAGTTTGGTGGTGTCGCCCATTTGGTGACCCTGTTCACCGAATGCGCCCGCTGTATAAATTTCACCTTGCATGACATAGAACTCGCGGTCTACAGGTGGAAGCCCGCCTTCGGGTTCAACGAGGATCAAACCGTACATGCCGTTGGTGATGTGCTGGGCAACCATGGGAGTCGCGCAGTGATAGACGTACAAGCCGGGATTGAGCACCTTGGCAGTGAACACGGTTTCTTTGCCGGGTTCGGTCTGGGTCATCACCGCGCCGCCGCCGGGACCGGTGACTGCGTGGAAGTCTACCGAGTGATTCATGGTGCTGGACATGCTGTTCTTCATGTGGACTTCGATGGTGTCGCCAACACGCACGCGGAAGAACGGACCCGGGACGAGGTTATTGAACGTCCAATAGGTGTAAGTGGTGCCATCGGCGAGTTGACCAATGACTTCAGTCGCTTCGAGGTCGATGCGCACTACTTGCGGTTCACGGTCACCGACCGGACCGGGCAGGTCGCTCGGTTCGCGGACGATGTCTGCGCCGGAGTTATCGGGGTCTTGAGGTGCGGCGCTGGTGGTTGTAGTGGACTCGGTGTATGCGCCATCGGGCAAGCCATTGAGATAGCTGACGATGGATTCGATCTCATCGGTTGTGAGTGAGTCAGCTAGAGTTGCAGGCATGACGTTCGGAGCACAAGCGCCGGTGGGGCACTTGGGGGCGATGAAAAGATTCGGGTCCATGATGGATTCGTGCAGGTATTCTTCCACGTTTGTGGCTGTGCCGGTGTAGGCAGAATCTGCAAGATGTTCTTCGGCTACAGATCCAATATCGGAGAGGTCTGGTCCCACCACGCCGACCGCGCCGGGAATGCCAGCGATGTTATGGCACGAACCGCACGCGCCCTTTTGGAAGGCGGCAATAACGGCAGGGTCACCATTACTGCTGGTGGTCATAACGGGCATCTCGGCGCCGGTTTCGGTTACAACCAGTTTGCCGCGCATACCTAACTCGGCATGATTGCCGACACTGTCGTAATATTCCATTTCGCCGTGTGTGCTGGGTACGGTAAAGGTGACAGAGGTTTCTTCACCTTTCGATTCAACGACCTCGCTGCTGGCTTGTACTTCAGGGAAGCTAACATCGTGCGAGCCTTCGCCGCCGTTGATGAGGATGACGGTAATGCGGTCACCGGGCGCGGCGCTAAGGGTGGGGTTGACCACGCCGTTGATCTCGTCACTGACGCCGAGGAAGACCAGGCTGCCTTCGCGCAGATCGGTGGTGAGGACGTATTCCTTGTCTACATGTTGGAAATTGGCGCCAGCACATGCAGTTAGCAGTATGCCTAGCAGGATCAAAACACTAGAGACTTTAAGGTGAGGTTTCATTCTGTACTCCTGTTGGATGTTTGTTGAACGAGTAACATTTCCGCATCTTCCAAAAATTGTTCTTTCGGCAGATGATAGGTTTGGACTACATCTTCCAACGTGCAGAAGCGTGCAAACCCACAACCTACACAACTCAGGTGCCGATCCAGAAAGAAGCGAACAGCTTTTGGTGAAGACCGTAGCAGGCTGAGCACTGTCATGTCGGAAATTTTCAATTCTTCGTTCATTGTGAAGATAGAATATCTGATTTGACTTATTTCTTCTTTGCGCTAGCGCAAATTGTCATAAATGTAAATTTTTTCTCAGGGTAGAAAAATTACGGGGACGGCGTGCTCGTTATGAGCGGGGCAAGCGGCGTGGCAGTCGCAAGAGTCGGCTGGGGGGTGAGGGTCATGAATCCGTGTTGATAGTTCAACTGGTTGACATTCCATGTGCTTTGAACATACGTGAGGATGAATTCGATCTCCCAATCTGCCAGCTTGGTTTTGAAGGCGGGCATGTGGATGGGCTTGTCGAGGTTGCGCCCTTCTTTGACGATGGCTAGCAGTTCAGTTTGCGGATACGTCCACGCCTCACCCTGACCGTTGAGCGGGGGCGCCAAATGGGAGCCATCAGCCAGTTCAACCTGGTACTGAGGATTGCCCGCCATATCCAACCCGTGGCATTGAGCGCAATGATGCTCGTACAACCACTGTCCGCTTTGCACATGGGCTGGGACGAGTGTCACGGCGCAAACGACCGGCGTGTAGGTGGCACCCGCCAAAATCTGCGCACTGACCGGGATGTCGTGGGCAATGAGATAGCGCAAGTCTGCGCTCATGTCTGTAGACGGTGTGCCATGTTCCCACCTCATCACGTAATAACCATTTCGATCTAACACCATTGTGAAAGCCGAATGACTGACGTTGTAATTTCCGTCGGCGTTGGGCGGTTCGATGGTGTACTTTGCGCCGAAGGTATTCACCATCCAATCGATCTCTTCGCGCGTGCCGGTTGCGCCGATGAAGTCATCTTGAAACATTTTCACATAGCGACCGAGCGTTTCCGGCGTATCTCGAGCCGGGTCTACAGAAACAAAGATGACCTGCACCTGCGCCACTTCCTCTGGCGTGAGGTCGCCCATCGCCAGTTTGATGTTTGCCAATGAAGTCGGGCAGACGTCGGGACAGAAGGTGTAGCCGAAGTACAGCAAAACGATCTTGCCCTTGAAATCGCTAAAACGGACAGGTCCATTCACTGAGCGCAACATCGTCTCTGGCGCTTTGACCGGCTCGGGGTTTACATACCCTTTGAATTGATAGGCTCCGAAATATTGAAAGCCAAATAATGCGATTGCGAGCGTGAATACAATACCGCCTAAAATGACAAGACTATGTTTCATAAATAAAACTCCATGCCTTGTTTATACATCGGGCATGGAGTTCTTTCTTTGCGCTGGCGCAAATTGTCATAAATGTAAATTTTGATCGAGTATTTACGGAAGACCCTCCGATATTCGCATGAGATCGTGAGGTTTCAAAATGATGATCTTTTCCCTGCCGGTCTTGATGAAACCTTTCCGCTCCCAATCACTGAGCAGACGGCTGACCGTGTACAACGTAGTGCCCGTCATTTCTGCCACATCCTGACGGGAGAGGGATAATTCAATGCCCGCCTCATTTTCTGACCGGATGCCTGATTGCCCAGCCAGGCGGATCAACGCGTTAGCCACTCGTTGCTCAACTCGCTCGGTTGCGAGTTCACGGTAGCGCGCCTGCATTTCTTGAATGTACGAGGTCATCAGGTTCATTAAGTCGAAGGAAAGATAGGGGCGAGTCTCCAGCATGGAGCGCAGGAACAGGCTGGGCGTAGCAAGAGCCGTGCTGTCCTCCAAGGTTTGAGCGGAAACGGGGTAGGCGGCTCCATCGGCGCGAAAGGCTCCGAGTGCGCCGAACATCTGCCACGGATAGATCATCCGCATGTTAACTTGTTGCCCGTTTGGGTTCGACTGCATGAGTTTGACTTGCCCGTTGATGAGAATATAAAGATAGTTGGCTTCATCACCCTGCATAAAGAAGAAACTTCCTTCTTCTATTGAGCGGGTAATGCTATTTTTGAGAAGCAAATTCAAGTCGTCATCGGTGGCATGTTGAAAAACGACAACTTGCCTAAGATCGTTGAGTGAAATATCCATAAAGTCATTTTACACCCCAATCTAATGACATTTATCGACTTGACGAAGGGGCAGGGGATGGCGTATATTTTGCCTATCCCTACCCCCCTGGGGGGGGTAAGAGGAAAGTAGCGGACTGTATCTGGAAACTAGAGGTAACTATGGAAAACGAAGCGACACTTAGACGATTAAAGACCGTGGAAGGACACCTGCGCGGCGTGATCCGCATGGTGGAAGAGGATGCATATTGCATTGATGTCATCCGTCAGATACAGGCGATTGAGGCGGCATTGAATAAGGTCAGCTCAAAGATATTGGAAGATCACTTGAATTCGTGCGTGATCACTGCCATTCAAGGCAATGACAAAAAAGAACGCGAGCGGGTGTTGAAAGAGATTACAGAAGTGTTCGAAATGTCTACGAAGGTTTAAATAGTCTCTGGCTCTTTCAGGGGCTTAGCCCCTGAAAGAGCATTTGAAATCATATTTTTTGGAGGCAGTTTCGCATGTTGTTGAAGAAAGCTTTAGCAGTTCTGTTGTTTGTCGTATTCCTTTCCGCTTGTGCAGGCGGATCGGCGCCCACCAAAGTCACCATAACGATGAAGGAATTTGGCTTCGAGCCCAATACCATCAATGTAACAGCAGGTACACCTGTGGAATTGACTCTCGTCAACGATGGCGCGGTCGAGCATGACTTTGTGATCGAAGTCATTCCAGTGACGGGCGTTTCCAGTTCCAACTCGGGTGACCATCACATGGCTACTGAAGAACATTCGGAGTATGACTTGCACACATCCACTGCGGCGGGTGAGACCAGTACGCTCACATTCACACCCACCGAACCTGGAACATATCAAATTATTTGCTCGGTGCCCGGTCACAAAGATGCCGGGATGATCGGCGAATTGATCGTTAAATAAAAAAAACAAATTCAAGGAGAAACCATCATGACTACCGTAACATATACCGTTCCCGCCATCCATTGCGGACATTGCACTCACACGATTGAAATGGAAGTTGGCGAATTGCAGGGTGTTCAGTCTGTGAAGGCAGAAGAAGCCACCAAGAAAGTGACCATCACCTTCGATTCCCCTGCGGATGAAGCCAAGATCAAGGCGCTTTTGGCGGAGATCAATTATCCCGCTGAAGGTTTGCTTACTTTGTAATACGCAGACCTGACAGGTTTCTAAAAACCTGTCAGGTCTTTTTAGGAAGGTTTTTGAATGACCGAAACAAAGCAACTGACACTCCCCATTACCGGCATGACCTGTGCCAACTGCGTCGCTACTGTGGAGCGCAACTTGAAAAAGCTCGACGGCGTGCAAAGCGCAGTGGTGAATCTCTCCTCCGAGCGCGCCACGCTGGATTTTGACGCCTCCAAACTCGGGCTGACCGATGTCATCGCCCGCGTCAACCGCGCCGGGTACGGCGTCGCCACCGGTGAAGCGGACCTCGTCATCAAGCGTTTGTCTGATGACAACGATGCCCGCCGTCTTGAAAAAGCTCTCACCAAACTCGATGGTGTTCTTGAAGCGCAAGTAACATTTACAACCGAAAAGGCACGCGTCAAGTACGTGCCGACCATTGTTACGCAAGCTGAATTACGCCGTGCAGTCTCCGCCGCTGGTTTCGAAGCGATGGAACTGGGCGGTGCGGCAGAAGATGCCGAAGCGATGGCGCGCGAACATGAGATCAACGAACAACGCCGTCTGCTCATCATTGGTTTGATATTTACAGTCCCGCTCTTTGTGCTTTCCATGAGCAAAGACTTTGGGCTGCTTCCTGATTTCTTCTATACCGGCACCAGCATGGAAGGGATGCGCGATGCGCAACCCTGGTTTGGCTGGTTGATGCTGGTTTTGGCGCTGCCGGTTCAGTTCTATGTCGGCTGGCAATATTATGTGGGCGCTTTCAAGGCGATCCGCAATAAGTCCGCGAACATGGATGTGCTGATTGCGATGGGCTCCTCTGCCGCGTTCTTCTACTCCCTGCCGATCACCTTCGGCTGGCTGATGGGGCACGTCTATTACGAAACGGCGGCGGTCATCATCACGCTCATCAAGCTTGGAAAATTCCTCGAAGCGCGTGCCAAGGGACGCACCTCTGAAGCGATCAAGAAGCTGATGGGCTTGCGTGCCAAAACTGCGCGTGTTGTGCGTGACGGCGTGGAGACCGAAGTGCCCGTGGACGATGTCCGTGTGGGCGATGTGGTGATGGTCAAGCCAGGCGAGAAAGTGCCGGTCGATGGGGTGGTGGTGGAAGGTCGCAGCACTCTCGATGAATCCATGTTGACGGGTGAGTCCCTTCCGGTTGAGAAGAAGCCCGGTGACCCGGTCATTGGCGCAACGCTCAACAAGTTGGGCATGCTCAAATTTGAAGCCACCAAAGTTGGAAAAGAAACTGCCCTGGCGCAGATCATCAAACTGGTGGAAGACGCGCAAGGCAGTAAAGCTCCCATCCAGAAAATGGCGGATCAAGTCTCAGCTGTATTTGTTCCCATCGTCATTGTCATCGCCTTGCTGACGTTTTTCGGTTGGTACTTCTTTGGTCCGCAATTGCCGATAAACTCGGATATCGATAATTTTACCCGTGCGCTCATTTACATGGTGGCTGTGCTGGTGATTGCTTGCCCGTGCGCAATGGGACTCGCCACTCCGACCGCCATCATGGTGGGAACGGGTAAAGGTGCCGAAGCGGGCATCTTGTTTAGAAACAGTGAAGCGCTCGAACGTGCTGGCAAAGTGAGCATAGTTGTGTTGGATAAAACTGGAACGATCACGAAAGGTCAGCCAGCGGTGACGGATATAGTGGTCAGTAACCAGTTACCAGTTACCAGTGATGAGTTGTTGCGATTAGCAGCCAGTGTTGAAAAAGGATCAGAACATCCGCTGGGTGAGGCGATTTGGGCGGAAGCCACCACTCGCGGACTGAATTTGGTCGAACCGGCTGGGTTCAAGGCAGAGGCTGGGCATGGCGTTCAAGCCGAGGTCGAGGGAAGAAGCGTGATGGTCGGGAACAAGAGAATGTTCGAGATGAGAGGAATCTCCCTGGGCAGTCTCGAATCCGAAGTGACGCGTCTTCAATCGGAAGCGAAGACGGCGATGTTGGTTGCGATTGATAATACTGCCGCAGGAATCATTGCCGTGGCAGATACCATCAAAGACAGTTCGAAAGATGCGATCGCTGACCTGCACAAGATGGGCTTGAAGGTGGCGATGATCACCGGCGACAATCAAAAGACCGCCGAAGCCATTGCGAAGCAAGTTGGAATTGATGTTGTGCTTGCCGAGGTATTGCCGGAAGGTAAATCATCTGAAGTCAAGGAACTTCAATCGTCAATTGTCAATCGTCAATCGTCAGTTGTCGCAATGGTCGGTGACGGCGTCAACGACGCTCCCGCTCTTGCGCAAGCCGATGTCGGTTTGGCAATTGGCACTGGCACCGATGTTGCCATGGCAGCTGCTCCTGTGACCTTGATGAGCGGCGACTTGCGCGGCGTTTCGCGCGCCATCAGTTTGTCTCGTAAAACGGTCACGACCATCAAACAAAATCTGTTCTGGGCGTTCATTTACAACATCATTCTTATCCCTGCCGCCATGCTCGGATATTTGAACCCGATGCTTGCCGCTGGTGCCATGGCATTTAGCAGTGTCTTTGTGGTGACGAATAGTTTGCGGTTGCGAAGGGTGAAGATTTAGTAAATAGTGAATGGTGAATAGTGAGTAGTAGACAATGAATAGCGGAACTCCAATTACCAATCACCAATTACCTCTTATCAAATCCGCCTGTGGTGGAACCTTGAAAGACCCATCTGCTTACCCAAACGCGATGTTCAATGGAGAGAGAGTCTACTTTTGTAATCAAGCCTGCTTGAAAGCTTTTCTGAGTGCACCAGAAGCGTTCATGGCAGGTGAGGTGGATCATCCTTTAGACGATGATGAACCACTCGCATCATAATTAGACCCATTGAATAGGAAACCCTTAACATGAAAAAAATAGTTGTTCTTCTTCTCGCAGCTTTACTCCTTTCGTTGACTGCATGTGCCCCACAAGCCGAGGAAATGCCCAAAGCAGAATTGCCCGCAGGCAAAGCCTGGGCAGACGGCAAAGAGATCTACTTCGTTCACACCGAAGCTTCCGATGGAGGCGTGGCGCAAACCCTCACCGATATGATGAAGTCACCGGTGATACTCGTCCCTTCGTTGGCAAATGTACCCGATGAATCTCTGGCGAACGTGTATGTCTTCACCAATGGTGTGGCGGGTTCCGGTCCGTTCGGATTTCAAGCCGATGTGTTTGATAACCCTCCCGGCACTGACGGATACACTCCTCTGCGCCGCCTCAATGTAGCGACCTGGACCGATGAATCTAAAGCCCGTGAATTGACTCACGTCGATGATGTCCTCGCTGCCGAAGCTGCCGGTGAATTGACCATCGAACAGCCCGGTGTGGTCATCAACATGCCCTTCGTCGTTTGGGATGGCGGGCAACGGTAGAAAAATACAAACAGGTAGACGGGTATACAAGTACCTTTCTACCTGTTTGCCTGTAAACTTTATCTTGTGAGTTCAAATGAGCAAAAAACAACAACCTTCCGTTGACCCTGTCATCATCGTTATGCTTGGTGTGATCTTCCTTGCGGTTGCCATCGCCATGATCGTTTTTCAACCGCAGAGCAACTCCATTGATATTGTCGCTAACTCTGGTGTCATGAGCCAGCTTATTGTTGCCTTTGTCACTGGTATCACCACCGGCGGCTTGAGTTGTCTCGCTGTGCAGGGCGGTTTGCTTGCCAGTTCGCTTGCACATCAGATCGAGCAAGATTATGTCGAGCACACGGCAAAACATAAAAAGTCGAAACAACAAGAAACCGTCCGCACCAATAGTGCGCTTCCCATTTCTTTATTCCTGGTTGCCAAGTTGGTCGCTTACACCTTGTTGGGTGCTTTACTAGGTTGGGTCGGTTCGTTCCTAACGCTCAGCCCAACTACTCGCGCTGTTCTGATGATCGCCATTGGTATCTTCATGGTCGGTAACGCATTGCGTATGTTCAACGTCCACCCGATCTTTCGATACTTCTCCATTGAACCGCCAAAGTTCATCACGCGTTATATCCGCAGAACTGCCAAAGGCACAGACACCGCTACACCCATTTTCCTTGGCTTGCTAACCGTCTTCATTCCATGCGGTGTGACCCAAGCCATGATGGCAACCGCCCTCGGTACAGGCAGCGCACTCATGGGCGCCGCGCTCATGTTCGCCTTCACACTTGGAACCAGCCCGGTCTTTTTCATCGTTGCATATCTTGCCACCGAACTCGGTGCAAAGCTCGAAAAATTCTTCATGCGATTTGTCGCCGTCGTCGTTCTGATTCTTGGATTTGTGACCCTCGACAGTGGACTCAACCTGATGGGCTCACCTTTCTCGCTTCAAAATATGACCCGTAGCTGGTTCGCCCTTCAAGCAGAATCCACCTTTGCAGCCGATACATCTCAAACCGGTGCCGTGGATGGTGAGCTTGTTCTCAACGTCGAAAATGATGGGTATTTTCCCGCGATCTTAAAAGCGCCTGCAGGCAAAGACCTCACCTTGAATCTTGTCACCAAAGACACCTATTCCTGCGCCCGTGATTTTGTCATCCCTGATCTGAATTACTATGAACTATTGCCCGATACGGGGACTGTTCAAGTCAACATCCCAGCACAAGAAGCAGGCTCCACTCTGTTCTTCACCTGTTCCATGGGCATGTACACCGGGCAGATTGTGTTTGAAAATCAATAGATAAACGAGACCTGAAAGGTTTTTAAAAACCTTTCAGGTCTGTTGTAGAGATAAAATGATCAAAAAAACCTTCAAAATCCCCGATATGAGCTGTACCAACTGCGCCATGAAGATCGAGTCTCTCGAAGATGACCTCGACGGCGTGAAAGAGGTCAACGCCAGTTATCACAAACTGGAAATGGTCATTGAATACGACGAAACCAAATTGACGGATGAGCAGATCATGGTAGCTGTGAAGAAAAAAGGATATACAGCCGTCCTTTCATAGTCCTCGCCTCATTTCAGTAGACAAGTACACACGGTTACAAGATCGCCTGTGTACTTGTTTACTTTTTCCCCTGTTTACGTGTATACTGCCAGCCATGTCTAGGTATTACACTCCTCGCGAAGCCAACAATCTGCTTGAGATCGTCCGCCCGATGGTGGGGGAGTTGGTGCGAATTGGGGAACGTATCCGCGAAAATCAGCCGGAGCTTTGGGCAGTGGCGGAAAAGTCTGCGGGGAATGGCGGCAACCCGGCATTAAGCAAAATGCTGCCCGATTTTGACCGGCTTGACAGTATTCTGCATCAGCTTCAGGATATGCGGATCGAAATTAAAGATATTTCTATTGGGCTAATCGACTTCCCCGGGGTTAAGGATGGCAGAGAAATTTGTCTGTGTTGGAAATATAATGAGGACAGTATCCAGTTCTGGCATGAGATCGAGGCGGGTTTTGCGGGTCGCCAGCCCATTGATTGGGAATAAGTCCATTTTATAAAGAGTCTGCACGAAAAAATTAACGAGTATCTGGAGAGCAGAGATGAAGATATCTAATATTGGACGATATGAGATCGAGTCTGAGTTGACCACAGGCGGCATGGGAGTCATCATCCTTGCGAAAGACCCATATATTCAACGGCAGGTGGTCGTTAAAGTGTTAATGTACAGTCATACGCTTGATGAGGTATACCGCGAATTTTTTCAGAACGAGGCGGAAGTGATTGCAGCGTTGGAACATCCCTGCATTGTGCCGATCTATGATTTCGGCTGGCATGGGCAGCAACCTTATATTGTGATGCGGTACATGGCGGCTGGAAGTTTACAAGATAGGCTGGACAAAGGTGAGATCAAGCTGACAGAGATCGCGCATATTTTCAAGCGGGTTGCTGATGCGCTCGATGCGGCACACGCCAAAGGTATCATTCACCGTGATGTCAAACCATCCAACATTTTGTTCGACGCAACCGGTGAAGCCTTCCTTTCTGACTTTGGCATCGCCACCTCCAAATCGTTCAAAGATGATGACGGCGAGTGGATGGTGGGTACGCCCGCCTATATGAGCCCAGAGCAGGCACAGGGTAAACCCGTGGATGGTCGCAGTGACATCTATGCCCTCGGTGTGACGCTGTATCGTGTGCTAACGGGGCAATTGCCCTTTTCTGGCAGTTCGACCACTGCTTTAGTGGATGCTCATATCGCACTGCCCGTGCCGGATATTCGAGCCTTGAAAGAAAACCTCCCTGCCGTGTGGCAGGAAGTGGTTTCAAAAGCCATGGCTAAGAATCCGGATGATCGTTATGCTAAAGCCAGTGATTTTGCCCGAGATATTAATGAAGTCGTCACGGGGAAATGGTATTTAAGAAAGTTATAAACACGGAGAGTTATGAATAAAGGTATCTGGTATGGCATTGCAGCGTATGCAATGTGGGGATTCTTCCCGATCTATTGGAAGCTTTTGCATGATGTTCCTGCCCTCCAATTGCTCGGACATCGCATCGCCTGGTCTTTCATTCTTTTGTTGGCGTATGTGTTGCTTACAAAGCAATGGAATGATTTTCGTTCGGTGGCATTCGACCGCAAAACATTAGCGATCTACGCTGTAGCGGGTGTCTTGCTTTCTTTAAATTGGCTCATTTATGTTTGGGGGGTGAATGCTGGTTTTATCGTTGAAACCAGTCTTGGTTATTTTATTAATCCCTTATTGAGTGTTTTGTTCGGCGTCATTTTTCTGCGTGAAAAACTACGTCCCATGCAGTGGCTTCCGGTCATCATTGCTGCCATCGGGGTGGCATATCTCACCATCACCTATGGGCAGTTGCCGTGGATCGCAATTTCTTTGGCAGTCACATTTGGTTTATATGGCTTGGTCAAAAAACTTTCTCCGCTTGGCTCGGTCTTTGGGCTTACGCTTGAAACTGGCATTGTATTTCCGGCTGCGCTGATCTACCTGATCGTTGTTCAATGGAATGGCACTGGCGGCTTTTTGCACACTGGCTCCACGGTTGACCTTCTCCTCATCGGCGCGGGGGTGGTGACCACCATTCCATTGCTCATGTTCGCTTCGGCTGCAAAAGAAATTCCACTCAACATGATCGGCGTCTTGCAATATTTTGCGCCCACCATTCAATTCCTCATCGGCGTCTTTATTTACAAAGAACCTTTTGATACCCAACGTCTCATTGGGTTTGGAATCGTATGGCTTGCTTTGATCATTTTCTGGGTTGAGAACGTGAGAGCGCATCGAACTCCGGTTGCTTCCATTCCGGAACTTGGAGAATAAATTAAGAGTTACCCATGCCGATACAGCGCATCTTTCCGCGCTGTTGGCTGGTCAGCGTTTCGACCATGGGCGATCCCTGTTACAGGGATCGCCTTCGATAATGGCAATGCCAAACAGCTTATCCCCGGGTACAATTGCCAAATAACATTCCAGGCCTAAAACTACGAAGCCAACCCAAAAAGTGATAGGATCATCAAAATGTACGCCTTATTTTTGAATGATCTAAAAGTTCGCTACCCTATACTATAAAAAATGTGAGGTTGCCATGGTAGACAAAAAGAAAGGTGTGATTGGAATTCTGACAGGCGGGGGAGATGTGCCGGGGTTAAACCCAGCCATTCGCGCAGTGACCATCCGCGCATTGCGTGAGGGTTATCAGGTCGTGGGTATTCGCCGCGGCTGGGGCGGGCTGGTCGATATTGTCCGCGATAAAGATGCAGATAACAGCAACAACTATCAATTCCTAACCGAAGAGATCGTCAACCGCGCCGGGCGCACAGGTGGAACCTTCCTGCATACATCACGTACCAAACCCAGCTCAGTGAAGAAGTCCAGCGTCCCTGCTCATTTGAAGGATGCCTATTCAGAAGAAAAAAATGACTTGACTCCCGAGGTCCTCAAAAATCTTGAATTCCTCGGCATTGATTCGTTGATTCCCATCGGCGGTGATGATACCTTGAGCTATGGCGTGCGGCTCTATCAGGAGGGCGTTAAGGTTATTGCCATTCCTAAGACTATGGATAACGACGTGCCCGGCACCGATTATTGCATCGGATTCAGCACCTGTGTCACACGCACCATTTCATTGACGAATAGTCTGCGCACGATAGCCGGTTCCCATGAACGAATTTTGGTGCTCGAAGTATTCGGGCGTTATGCTGGCTTTACGGCGATGCTCCCAACCATGGCAGGCGCAGCGAACCGTTGTGTCATCCCTGAATATAAGTTCAATATCGAAAAATTGACCGAGCTGCTCATCAAAGACCGTAAAGCCAACCCAAGCAATTACTCTGTAGTATTGATCTCAGAAGGTGCCATGTACGAAGGCGGTGAGATGGTTTTTGCTGACCGTACTACCGATGCGTATGGGCATGCCAAGTTGGGCGGTATTGGGGATCTTGTATCTTCCCAGATCAAGGAATTGTCTTCCAAATACAATGGCGGTAAATCTGTGGACGTGGTCAACCAGAAACTCGGATACATGGTGCGCGGCGGTGACCCGGATGCGATTGATTCCATCGCGCCAATGGCATTCGGTAATCTTGCACTTGACTTGCTGCTAAAAGGCATTCATGGGCGGCTTGTGGTCTTGAAAAATGGACGCTATGACAATGTTCCTTTGGATGTTGTCACAGCGACGAAAAAGGTCGTGAATGTATCGCATTACTATGACACGGACCGTTACCGCCCGATCTACGAAAACTTTGAGATGAAGCCGCTCTTCATTATGACGAGTGAAGGATAAGACAAGATTACTGGCTTACGCAGAACTGTCAGCTTTTGAGCATTGACCGTGGTTTGCAGGCGGTATCGTTTAAAAAACCAGTTAGGCGTAAGCCAGACTTTCTAAATAATCGCTGTTAAGGAAGAGGACTATGCCCAAACCGAAAGGGCAAACACTAGGGATATTGGTCAGTTCGGCGGACGATAAATTCGAGGGCGCGTTAATTCGCGGGGTGGCGGATGCAGTTTCTCAAGCTGGGGGCAGCTGGATCTGTTTTACGAGTGGGGCGATTCGCTCACATCACGGTTTTGAATTTCAGCGCAATATCCTCTATGACCTTGTCAATCAGGATATTGTCAACGGGCTGGTAATCAGCGGTACGCTTGGGCATGTGGTCAGCCATGATGAATTGCTCGAATTTTGCCGCAGTTATGCGCCGCTGCCTCTAACAACCATCGCAGTAGACTTGGACGGTATTCCAAATGTATTGAACAATAGTTATGAGGGGATTCGAGACATAGTTCGCCATTTTGTGAATGAACATTCGTTTCGGAATATTGGATTCCTACGCGGTCCTGCCAGCCATCAGGAAGCCGAGGAACGTTTGCGTGCATTTATGGATGGGATGAAGGAATGCGGGCGTTCGGAAGAGGAACTGCGGGATTGGGTGGGGAACGGCGAGTATACGTTCGAGTCGGGGCGCCGTGCCATGCGTGAGCTTCTTGATCGCGACCTTCCACTGGAAGCGGTGGTTTCATCCAATGATGCGATGGCGCTGGGCGCGATGGAGGTTTTACGAGAGCGCGGTGTTCGCATTCCTGAGGATATTGCGCTGACAGGTTTCGACGATACCGAAGATGGGCGGCAGGCTGTCCCTCCATTAACGACTGTTTTACAACCGGTTTATGAAATGGGCAGGCTGGCGGGAGAGATGCTGTTAGAACGATTGAATGGCGGCAAAACCCAGGAGACGCTGATCGTCAAACCTTCCCTGATCATCAGGCAATCATGCGGGTGTATGGAACAAAGTTTGGTGAAGGCGAATTTTGTTGGAGGAGAAGCGCTCGGCGGTGATCCACTCAAAGCAGGCGAACCAGCTGCCGCCATGTCTGATGCGGTTTCGATCCTCAATCACCCCGAACAATTGCAGTGGATGAGAGAACTTCACGCTTCGTTTCTCCATGATTTGAATGGATCCCAACCGGGAAATTTTCTTGAAAAATGGCGTGAGATAGTCCACCTAGGCTGGCATGCTGGCGCGCACACGGCTCCCTGGCAGGATGCTCTTTCTGCCATGCGTGAGATATTGTTGCCGCAACTGCCTTCGGAACAGTTACAAAAAGCAGAGGCGCTATGGCAACAGGCGCGGGTATTGATCGGACAGGAATTGCTCAAGCTGGAGACTAGCACCCGGTTAATGGTAGAACACCGCAATGTGATCTTGCGTGAGATCAGTGAGATCTTTATGACTTGCCACACGACCCAGGAATTGATGGATGCAGTTGCTTTGGAATTTCCCCGCCTCGGGATACACGCCTGTTATATTGCCTTGTTCGAGCAGCCTAAATTGTCGATTGGCTGGGCGCGGCTGATCTCTGCTTATGATCTCACCGGGCGGCATGCCATCCCTCCAGGCGGAATCGAATTCCAATCCAGTCGCTTGCTGCCGGATGACTATCGCGCCTCACTTGATACGTTTGGTTTGGTGACAGAAGCTCTGTATTCAAAAGAGAATCGGCTGGGGTTTATGCTCCTTGAAGTGGATGCGAACAATGCCATGGTGTGCAGTGCACTGCGCGGGATTTTGAGCAATGCCCTGCAAGGGGTCATTTTAGAAGAGGAACGGAATAAAGCGGAGGCGGAACTACGCCATTATCAAGCTGACCTCGAGCATCTTGTCGAAGAACGTACCGTTGAACTGCGAAGCACGAATCAGAAACTTGAAGCTGAGATCTATGAACGGTTGAAGACAGAAGAAGAACGCGAAAAACTCTTCAAGGAAATGGAGAAGAAGAACGAAGAGTTGGAACAATTTGCCTATACTGTTTCGCATGATCTGAAAACTCCCATCATAACCATCCGCGGTTTTTTGGGGTATCTTGAGCCTGATGCCCAGTCTGGAAATTTTGACAGGCTCAAAAGCGATATTAAAAGGATCAGTGACGCGTCTGATAAGATGTATGTCTTGCTGAACGATCTTTTGGAACTCTCACGGGTCGGGCGTGTGATCAACCCGCCAGAAGTGATCCGTTTCGGAGATATGGTCGAGAGTGCCATTCAGTTGGTGGCAGGGAGGTTGAATGAAAAGAACATCGAAGTAAAGGTCAGCGCGGCTGAACAGCAGGTATTTGGAGACCGGCAGAGGCTGGTAGAGGTGATGCAAAACCTTTTGGATAATGCCGCTAAATTTACACAGGCTGAAAACCATCCGATGATCGAAGCAGGGATGAACAATGAAGACGATGGAGAGTCTGTGATTTACGTCCGCGATAATGGGATCGGTATTGCCCCGGAACATCATGAACGGATATTCGGCTTGTTCAACAAACTAAACCCGGATATGGAAGGGACGGGTGTGGGGCTGGCGTTGGTGAAACGCATCATCGAAATTCACGGCGGCAGAATCTGGGTCGAAAGTGAAGTGGGAAAAGGCACGGTTTTTTATTTCACACTCCCCAAAGCTGTGATTTAATTCCTGAATTTCAGGTACATATGTTCGGAATTTATTCCTTTTACAGATAAAATGGATTGAAATGGTTATAATTTGAAAAAAACAAGGAGCAAAACACATGAATTTTGCAATGTGGAAAAAAGCACTTAATGTGATCCCCGAAGTCTCAAAGGAAGAATGGGAAAGTCTGGATGTGATCTCTAAATGGCTCATCTCCACCCGCGCTGCTGTTCTTATTATGACCTTCATCTCTGCCGCGCTGGCAGGGTTGTTCGCCTGGCGTGATGGTTCATTTCAATTTCTTCCCTGGCTTGCGTTGGTATTTGGTCTCATCATGGCACATGCCAGCAACAACATCTTCAATGATTACACAGACTTTGTCCGCGGCGTGGATAAAGACAACTACTACCGCACCATGTACGGCGCTCAACCCGTCGCTTCTGGTTTGATGACCCAACGCCAACATCTGACCTACTTCGCTGTGACGGGCATCCTTGCCTTGGTTGCTGGCTTATACCTCGTCTGGCAGACCGAATTCAACACCACCACGTGGATTCTTCTAGGACTCGGTTCTTTCTTCGTCCTTTTCTACACCTGGCCCCTCAAAGGCTTGGCACTCGGTGAAGTTGCCGTGCTCATGGTGTGGGGTCCCCTCATGATCGGCGGCGGATACTACGTGCTTGCGGGCACTTGGAATTGGTCGGTTGTCATCGCCAGCCTGCCTTACGTACTCGGCGTTACTACCGTCATCTTCGGCAAACACATCGACAAGATCAAAGTGGACCAAGCGAAGAAAATCTATACCCTGCCCGTGGTGATCGGTGAAAAAGCGGCTCGTTACACCATTATTGCCATGATGGTCTTGCCCTATCTTTTCACTGGCTATTTGATCGTCACCAAGTTCTTCACACCGGTCATGTTGATCGTGCTCTTTGCGTTGCCCGCCTTACGCGAGAGTCTTCCGCCTCTCACCAAGCCCAAGCCTGAAACTCGTCCCGAAGGGTTTCCTGAAGGGCAGGGCGGCTGGCCCCTTTATTTTGCGCCCATTGGCTTCCGCAACAACCGCGCTTTTGGCTCACTCTTCATGCTCGGTCTCTTGCTCGACGTAGCGCTTCGCCTCCTTCCTGCCACACAAAATTTCTGGCGCTAGCCTCCGCTCGATGGTCAGAATCAATCCTCCCGTCGTTTGAGGCGGGAGGATTTTTTATCCCAAAATACATTCAAAAAAATGAATATGTCGTGTATAATACATTCAGGATTTTGAATATGAAAAAACAACCCATTCTCGACATTTCCAAAAAGATCGCTGCGCCGCTTTCGGTGATTGCCTCGCCGCAGCGCATTGCCATTCTGCTTTCCATCGGCAGGGGCGAGGCGTGCGTCTGTCATCTTGAGTCGGCGCTGGGTTGGCGGCAGGCGTACATCTCACAGCATTTGATGGCATTACGCAAAGCGGATATTTTGCAGGATCGCCGTGAAGGTCGTTATGTATATTACCGACTGAAGAACGCCTCTCTGCTGGACCTTATCACTGCCTCTGCCACCCAAAACGGACTCTCCGCCGAAGCTGTTTCAACGCTCATCAACAGGCAGGTCTATCCATCGTGCGAATGTCCGCATTGTATGCCTGCACTCATCCCAGTTTCGAGTTTGTAACCATGACAACACTAACATCTCCAACAATTCCCCACTCCGATAAAAAAGTTTTTGCAGTTTTAGGGTTGGTTGTGATCCTTTGGTTGATCGCATACAACCTGATTCAACCGGCAGCCAATTGGCTCTCCTATTCAGTACTCGGTCTTGCAGCGGATTCGCACCTCGGCGAGTCCGTTGCTTTTTTTCTGTATGATGTTCCGAAGATATTGCTCCTGCTTTCGGGCATGGTCTTCCTCATCTCCATCGTGCGCACCTTTTTCAGCCCCGAACGGACGCGTAGTTTGCTCGGCGGAAAACGCGAAGGCGTGGGTAATGTCTTCGCCGCGCTGCTTGGAATTGTCACACCGTTCTGCTCCTGTTCGGCTGTGCCGCTCTTCATCGGCTTTGTAGAAGCGGGCATTCCGCTTGGCGTGACCTTTTCTTTCCTCATCGCCGCGCCGACCATTAATGAAGTCGCGGTCATTTTGCTGTTCGGCTTGTTCGGCTGGAAGGTGGCGGGGTTGTATGTAGCCTCCGGGCTTATGGTTGCCATTCTTGCCGGTCTCATCATCGGGCGTTTGAAAATGGAAAAGCATGTGGCAGACTTTGTCTGGAAGGTTCACCGTAAAGTGAATGTGACCGAGGAAAAACTGACCTGGTCAGACCGCATCGAACGCGCATGGGGTTCGGTGAAAGAGATTGTTGGCAAGGTCTGGTTGTATGTGGTCATTGGCATTGCCGTTGGCGCGGGCATTCATGGTTATGTGCCCGAAGATGCGCTTG
Organism: Anaerolineae bacterium; assembly: GCA_017303735.1. The sequence goes on along the minus strand of JAFLCF010000006.1, from coordinate 11 downwards.
CGTCCATTTTG
>JAFLCF010000059.1 GCA_017303735.1 Anaerolineae bacterium | reverse complement strand
CTGGCAACTGCTCAACCAGTGTGCGAAACTTAGTTTCTGCTTCCTGCAAATCATGTGTCCGTTCCCCCACACGATGCTCAAGCAAGTCACGTTCCTGCTGTAACAGATTACGTGTCTGCATCTCTTTCTGCCAGGCTGAGTTCAAATTTTCCATGAGAACTGCAGTTGCACTTGCCATTGCCAGAGACGACGCCAAAAACACAAATATATTCGTAAAACCACTTGCTATGGTTTTCGGAACTACTAAATCTGGAGTCAGATTCAGCGGCATGAATAGATCGCCTCCGATCAACCATGCAAAAATTCCGAGGGTCAAAAAACTGGCTACAGATGATAACCGAATGCCGCCACGCCCTGTTAATAAGGTTGCAATAATCACAAATGCAGTGAAGAAAAGGAAGCTCTCGACTGAAAAGCCATAACTTACCGTCTCGTTGACTGCCATCAAATAGATCAACATCAAGAAAAGGTTCGCGCGGTCTGTGAAATTTCTCTTACGAGCAAGCCCAAGATACCAAAGTAAGATTAGTGCCAGCCCGAATAACAAACTCGCAGCCGTAAAGCGCGTTTCAGGGCGTAAGATCGGAAGGGTAAAGAAATAAGCAATTGTTCCTGCCAGAGCACCGTAGCGCAGAATAATGGTGAAAGATCGTTCCCGAGCCAAATACCATGTCGGGCTTGTATTCGGCGGTATGGGCAAGTCTGAAAGTATTGGTGTAACTAAAAAGATTACAATCTTTTTGAGCCATACAAAACGGTCTAACCAGGCGGGCAGATTAAGAGATTCGGTCTCTGACGCCTCTGAAATATTTGGCGTTTCGAATGCTAGAGGTACAGGGCGTTTTCGACGTTCAGCATCCATGCCCACTTCGCGGACGATCATCACCCTTCCCGCGCTCGTGCCTTGAGGATCTTTGATGTTCGAAATTGCCGCCTCGTACCGACGTTCAGCCAGCCCGGTGCCGCTAGAAAATTCCTCCACCCAATCCGTTTTTTCTTGAAGGCGTGCAAGCAATGATAGCCAGGGAGTAAACATTTCTGCAGCGGGGGTTCCCAGCACTTGAGAAATTTGCACCCCAAAGATATTGGCTGCCGAGGCGTTTATATCCACCACCCTACTCTGCGCGTCCAGGACCACCACGCCTTCTTGAAGCGAATCGATCACAATATCACGGGCGATCGGTGCAATATCGACAAGATGAAAACCAAAAATCGCCCATGCTAACGCCACAACCGTGATCGTGAAAGAGAATGGTGTTATATCAAGATCAGGAATGGGACTGTTCCCAGTGAGGTACAGAATATTCCCCAGCCAGGGAGCCAGTACTGCGATCAGCATAGCGCCTACCTGACTGCGATACATTCCCTGCCGCCGCCAGAGAAGGCGAACCAGCAAAACTGTGCCAACCAAGATCATGCCGTAGGAATAGGCGGTATGGATAAAAAACCATATCCCTTTTGTCGTTTCAAGCGCCGAAAAACCTGTTTGAACCTTAATCTGATATTCCACCCAGATCAATTTATGCCATTTTGTCGTCCATGCCAGAACGGTGGTGATCATAGGGAAGAGAGCGGTTAGGAAGAGAAAGCGCCGGGTCAGTATCTGTCGATAGCCGCCAAAATCAAGAGAGAATATCAACCAGGCATAGGGAGCGAACGCGATCCCTAGGTATTGAATTGCTCCCCATATGTACATCGTCCCCAGATCTGTGCTTGATATTTCCAATGCATACCCGATGGACCATTCGGCAATTGCAATTGCCATAACTCCCAGCGCTGCCGCGCCAACAGCAGTACGATGCCGCAAGGCGTAGACAGCCACAAAAATTGAGAGCGCCGCCGCAGCCAAAAGCGGCAGGATGTAGGGTGTGTATTCAAAATTCATAATGATCGCTTTCTGGGATATCCAAATCCTGCCTAATTATATTCACATTCCTTGCAGGGAGCATTGCAGGGTTATGAAATTTATTCTCAACATTTTATAAATTTTGCTCTCAGTGGGTTATTCGCAACAGAGACTCAACTCAAGGCGTTGTCAACAGCCCAGGGTTGGGAGTCAATTGTCGGCGGGGAAAGAGCCGTGTGGAAATCTTATACGTTTCATCTGGTGGGAGGAGAGTCAAAGGTCAACGAAGCCAGAAGGTGAGAGTCAAAAAGTAGGTTGTGAGACCGAAAACGGCGAGGGCGGTGGAGGTGAGTAATTTCCAGTTAGGTGGGCTGCCGTTGGCGATTGCACGAAGTTGGTAGATCTGGAAGATGGCGAAAGGTAGAGTGAGGAAAGCAGGGGCGACAAGGTTGAATGCAAAGCCCAGAAACGGGACAAGGGCAAACATGAGATAGGCAAAGACAATCAGGCTGTGATGAAATGGAACGGCACGTTCCCACGTGAGGCGGCGAAGCAGTGTGCCGCGTTCATATTTTTGGTCTTCAGGGAAGGTGGTGAAGTTGAGGAGCAGGAAGTAGGCGAGCGCCAAAACGGTCAGCGGCAGGAGCAGCAGGGTTGGCAAACGTGAGTTCTCTCCAGCTTGAAAAAGAAAGCCGATAGACGGGATGACATAGGCGATGTGCAGAGCGAGGATGAGTTCGCCGAAGCCGCGGTTGACAAGATGGAAGGGTGGGATGGAGTATAACAAAATAAGGAGGATGGAAGAAAGAAGAAAAAGGAAAGAAGGGAGAGTCAGCGTAAAGTTGATGTGGACAATGAATGCAATGCCGACGATTGTGCCAACCATGCTGACTGAAATATAAAGCAGGTTATTACGTAGGGTTTCCTTTTGTTGGGGAGTTTCACCTTCAACAAGCGGCTCATTGTGTGGACGGAAAACCTCGCGCAAAAATGACATACTGGTTTGCGCAAGCAGAGCGATAGCTAAACCGAGAATGAACGGCGTGACCAGAACTGGCTTGCCCAGGTAGGCAGGGATACTCGCACCGAGAAGGTAGGTCAGTGCAGCGAGGAAGAGGTGGAGAGGGCGGGTGAGTTTTAACAAGTTATGATTTACGATTGGGTGAGGTATTCTTCTAAACGTTCCACGGCTTGTGGGAGGTTTTTACGTCCCAGCCCGAGGCGGAAGTGATTATTTGTTTCATCGTACATGGAGCCAGGAAGAAGAAGTACGCCTGCTTTTTTGACGAGGTCATCGCAGAAAGATTCGACATTGCCTTGTAATAGTTTCGGAAAGCCCATGGAACCTGCTTTGGGACGATGCCAAGTAAAAAGTGAAGCGTGACGCGTGAAAAAGTCGTCGATGATGGTCAGGTTGTTTTTGATAATCTGCAAATTCCGCTCGGCGAGTTTGGCGCGGTGACGGATGGCAAGCTCGGCGAGAAATTCACTGGGTGCCGAGTTGCAAATGGTGGTGTAATCTTTCAGGGATGCGATCTTGTTGTAAAGCTCGCGATTTCGGGTGGCAAGCCAGCCAATGCGCAAGCCCGCCAAGCCATAGGTCTTGGAAGTGACACCCAACGAAACGGCATGAGTGCCGTAGTCCACAGCAGCAGGGAGACGGTCGGCAATGTCGTATTCTGATTCGCGATAGACTTCGTCGGAAAAGAGCAATATGTTCTTTTCCTGCGCAAAACGACTGAGAGCGTCAAAGTCTTTGCGCGACATGAGATAGCCAGTGGGGTTATGTGGCACGTTGACAATGATGGCTTTTGTATTCAATTGAACCAAAGATTTCAGTTCGTCCAAGTCCAGCGACCAGCCGTGGCTTTCACGAGCCTTCCAGGGGCAGATCTCACAGCCAATGCCTTTTGCCACTTCACTCAACGCCTGATAATGCGGCGTGTGGACAATGACATGGTCGTTCTTCTTCAGCGCCGCCATCATGAAAAGATAAATGGCTTCATTCGCACCGGTGAAGACCAGCACATCATCAGGGCTTGTGGTTGTGTACATGCCCGCGATCTCTTTCCGCAATGTGGGGCTGCCAAGAGATTCTGTATACCCCAACCATACATTTTGAAATCTATCTGCGGCTCCCTCTTCCATAGCCAGCAAATCCGCGATGGACATGGATTCACAATCTGAGGAACAGAGCAGATATTCTGTATTGAATTCGTATTTGGCAAAATAGCGTTCGAGTTTAAAGGGAGATAGGAGCATTGTGACCAGTGGGTAGTGAATGGTTTTTTACGAATTATGTAATTCGTAATGCGTAAAGTTCTATTTCAAGGCACGTTTCACATCGCGATAATGCAATTGGTTATGCAGGTATAACATCTTTATCATCTCGCGAATGACCGTCTCGCCGAGGAAGGGATGGCGTCCTTTAATGTCGAGTTCTTCATCTTTTAGCCCGCTCACCCAATTAACTGACTCAGCCCGAACTTGTTTGTACTGCTCAAGCAAGTCAGCCGGCGCGAGGTCTTTGGTCTTTTCCTGCTGAGAGGCGTTGTAGCGGTCGATCGAGAAATCATCAGCAGCTCCTTCGCCAGTGGTGCGGATGCGTTCAAAGAGGCGCACAAGTCCGCGCTCTGAGGTGACGTAATGCGCAAGCACATTGCGAATGCTCCAAGTCGTCCCTTCGGTGTAGACTTCATTCGCCCACTGGTCATCCGTCAACCCGGCAAAGAATGCCGCCATGCGTTCGCCTTCGCTTTTAAGTTTCTCGGCAAGTTCATTAATTTCAGACATGGATTCTCCTAAAAAGATTTAAACACAAACGACGCGAATTACACAAAGGTTTATTTATGGTTCGGGAAAATTAGCATAATTAATCGAACGTTTTCCCGTCGTGGGATAAAAATAATCACGGAATTCCGAAATCCGCTCAACAAGGCGTTCACTGTCTTCAAAATCACGGCGCACATAAAAATAATGCGTGTCGTACGGGCTGTCGCCAAAAACAGCGGCAAGCACATAGTTATTTTGTTCTGCATAGGTTTTCAACAAGATCGTCATACTAAACCAGCGTTGGGCAAGGTTCGCTTCGGTCAGCTTGGGCGGGACAAGCGGCGAGTAATAATCATGGAACATGATGATATGCGGTTTATATGTATCCAAATATTCCACTGTGATCGAACCGTTGTGCGCAATGAATTGGTCATTCAAGCCCCAGGTATCAATAGCATCCCAACCAGAATAATATGGGATCAAGCCCGCCTCGGTTGTCGCGATCACGTATCCTTTGCCGCGATAGTCCGCCAGCATCTGCGCCATCTCCAAACGCCCATCACGTTCATACGGTCGTTCACACGATTGTTGATGCAATGCCATAAAACAAGTCTGGAACCATGAGTAATAAATGATACCAGCCCCCAAACCCATTAATGCGATGACGTACACCGATCTTTCCCGTACCTGTGCCTGATTCAGCGCTTCAAACTTAAATCCACTCACCAGCGGAATCCACGACATGAGCGCGAGTGGAACCGTGGCGTACTGAAAGCGAGCGCCAAAATTCATCTCATCAGAGACCAAGCCAAAAGCAGCGGCAAACCCAAAGATCGGAATCAGATAAACAAGGGTCGTCTTCATCGTCTCTTTTGAGCGAAAACCGAGGATGAACGCAAACACCACAGGCAGAGATAATCTCAATGTATTGAGCGTGGATGCATTGAACGTGCCCCAAGACCAACCGCCCTCCCCTTTTTTGTAAAACGGGTTTGGCAGCGGATATCCAAAATAGTCCCAACGCCATAGAAAATACGCACCGCCCAATACAGCAAAGACACTGCCGAAAATGAGGATGATCGAAATTGAGTTCTTCAGTCCGCGCATGGCGACAACAGCGAGTAACATCAGCGACGCGAGGATAACGCCTTCAGGGCGAATCAAGCCGGTGACAAGTCCGCTGAGGGCGAAGGCGAGAGCAAGCCACCAGGGTGGTCCTTCGGCTCCGGCTGGACCGTCACCCAGCCTCCGCTCAGGAATCTTCCAATTCATCAGAATCAAGCCCAAAGTCCATGTAGAGGCGGCGGCGAGGGCAAAGAAAGGCGTCCCAAAGTAAGCGGATACGTAGGAGAGTCCAGTTCCAACCGCAAGATAAAGTCCGCTAAAAAAAGAGAAGGGAATGTTCCCACCGTGAATGCGTCGATTTGTCCAGTAGATAAGGAGTACGGTGAGCAGGTGCGAAACGAAGCCGATGCCGCGCACCGCCTGCCCAACCGTGAAGCCAAGCTTGATCAACCCAGCAGATGCCGCCATGAAGAGAAAATCCGTTGCGCCATCTACAGGAGGCTCGCCGATATTCCATACAATGCCATGCCCACCCGCAAAGTGTTGGGCATAACGCATGATCATCGCCGCGTCTTCGAAGGGTGGAATGGAAAAGTCAATGTAATTAAAAGCATAATAGAGTGTAGCAAACAACAAGAGAGAAGAAGCCAGAAGGTCAGGGAGGATTTTTTTAGATGTCATTGTTTTGAGGAATACTAAACAAGAAACGAGTCATAAGAAACAAGTTATAAGCCTCGCTTGTTACCTGCATGTTTTTACTTGTCACTTTCATATCAAAGAATAGCCGCCATCCACGGCGATAGTATGCCCCGTAATATACTTGTTGTGGATTAGAAATTCCAGAGTCGAGGTGACCTCTTCGAGAGTGGCAGCGCGTTTAAGGGGAAGTTTCTCGACAAGTTTTTGCCATTGCTCATCACTGACAAAATCGGCAGGAAGAACCAATCCGGGTGCAATGGCATTCACACGGATATCTGGCGCAAATGATCGGGCAAGCATTTTTGTGAGCGACTCTAACCCCGCCTTACTGACAGTGTAAGATGGATAACGGCTCCATGCTTTTTGCGCACCAATATCCGAGATATTGACGATCAGCCCACCAGCTTGCATACGTTTGGCAGCATGTTGGGCAATCAAAAAAGGCGCACGAAGATTAAGATCGATGGCGGAATCCCAGTTTTGCAGGTCTAAGCTGCGCGGGTCGCCTACAGGCATGACTGCCGCAGAATTTACAACGACTTTCAAGGGCGCATGGAACTCATCGACCATGGAAAAAAGGAATTCCACTTTTTCAGGAATGGTCAAATCGGCGCGGATCGGGAGACAGTCCACACCGAGCGCACGGATTTCATCCACTGTCTTTTCCGCTTCGTCTGCCGAGCCGCGATAGTGCAAGGCAATTGCATAGCCCATACGGGCAAGAGACAGAGCGAAGGCTTTTCCGAGGCGATGGGCTGAACCTGTTACAAGGGCTAGAGAGGGCGTGGTCATGAAGAGTAGCGGAATTATAATCGCGGAGCTGATAATTTTTCATGAGCCCCCCAAAAGGGGCAATACCATTTTCACTAATCTTCGAGCCGAATCGGGTATAATCGCGGTCACGCCCCAGTAGCTCAATGGATAGAGCGCCTGACTTCGGATCAGTAGGTTGTGGGTTCGACTCCTACCTGGGGCGCCAAAATGTAAAATAATAAGTTGGGGAAGCAGGAACATTTAAAATGTTACACAAAGTCATTTCCTATCTAAAAAAGCCGAATTTACTCCAACGCCTAAAAAAGAAAATCGAAAAGCCATTTTACTTTGAGCAGTGGGCATTGCTTGTAACGCGTAGTCATTCCCACCCCATTTCCTGGAATGATTTTAAATTGCTCACACCGCCCAAAGACCGTTTCTGGGCAGATCCCTTTCCTTGGCAAGATAACGGTACGAATTATATCTTTTACGAAGAATTGCCATTTCAAACTGGTAAAGGGCATATCTCCTGTATTAAGTTAGATTCAAATCTTGAAATCCTTTCCAATGAAATCGTGTTGAAACGTCCATACCACCTTTCATATCCTTTTCTTTTTGATTATGAAGGGCAGTTGTACATGCTGCCAGAAACGAAAGAAAATAAAACCATCGAACTGTACCGTTGCAAGGAATTTCCAGACCAATGGGAGCACTTTCGCACAATATTCCCTTCTATCGAAGCTGTAGACACAACCTTACATGAATACAAAGGAAAATGGTGGATGTTTGTAAATGTTGTTGAACCCGGTGGGAATGCTTATGACAGTCTTTATATTTTTTATGCAAAATCTCCCATTGCAGAACATTGGTCTGCACATCCGAAAAACCCTGTTGTCCGAGATATTCGGCGCGCGCGACCAGCTGGACGTATCTTTATGAAAGATAATATCCTCATTCGCCCTTCACAAGATTGTTCAGATCGTTATGGATATGCAATTAATTTTAACCAGATTGAGATCTTGAGCGAAACAGATTACAAAGAGTCTTTTTTCTCAAGATTTGCCCCCCCATCGGATAATCAGTATATTTTAGGTACACATACCTGGAACGAAACTGATGATTTGCGTATCATAGATGCAGAATACTGGCAGAGAAAATAAATCTTCGGCATGTCTGCAAAACATAAATAACAAAAAAGCTCTGTCTGAAACTAGACAGAGCTTTTCTAAACTACTATCTTTCAACCAAGACAAACAAACCAGTGAAGTTTACAGTAGCTGAATAATATAACTGTCCATCAATCTTTACAAAATATCCACCTTTACCCACTTTGCGTCCCTGACCAAATTGGGCATCATCTTTCAATTCAACCCAATCCGAGCCATCCCAATACAGGATTGCTAAGTCTTTATTCATCATGTCTTCTGAGGTAACAAAGAATAAGCCCATATACGGAAACGACTGGTCAGTCACCTCAACCCACTTGGAACCATCCCAATACACATATGAATAAGCAGATGCACTTGAGGGATTAATGGTTGAAAAATCAATCAGCCCCGATTCGCCACCAGATCCCACCAACTGTCCGTTAGCATAAAGATCAAGAATAAAACCAGAGACAAATCGATCAGACTCAGAAAGTTTAGCCGTCAAACCTTCTAAAGGCACACCAATAAGACGGGCAGAGTCAATAATCGGGCATGGAATATAAACATTATCGCCATTTATGAGAACCAACTTTGTGCCGCTGTAAGTATCACATGACAATCCAACAACTTGACGGTCAACATCAGTTTTTGTAGAGATAGGCAAAGGTGGAACAAATACTGCAGGCAAATCCTCATCATCGCTATCGTCGTCGTCATCGTCTTCACTTTCACTGTCAAACAAAGACGGCGGATAAACGAAGCAACCATTGGAAATCAAAATAAGTAGATCTTCATCTACATTTAAGTTATTATCAATATCATTCCCAAAGTCAGTACCCGCAAGTGTTAATGTCCCGGTAGTATCAGCTTCTATTTCATAACCACCATTGCCCAATGCAATGCTACAAACTACTTGAGCATTTCCTTTGGTATCAAGGAACATACCAAGCCCGCCGTTATTTTGCGCATCTGCATTCTCAATATAGATATCGCCAATTGCTTGCACTTGCATGCCATCAACGGTATTGTTGCTAAATTGATTGGTACCCGTCACATTGATACTTCCCCCAGCATCCAAAATAACACCAGTTAAATTAGAGTTCGATGTGATGCTTTCTGCCTGAATATTTCCTAGTGCCTCAATGTAAAGACCTGTTTGCGAATTCAGCTCAAAGACGTTGGTACCTGCAAGGGTAACATTACCCAATGCGACCAAGTCAACGCCATCTGTGCCGTTTCCAGAGGCATCGAGGTTTTGGGCAGAGATATTCCCCCCAGTGTCTGCATACAATCCTTCGCCACCATTATTTGTAAAAAGGTTGGTGCCTAAAATAAAGATATTACCTGTGTTGGCATACAATTCAGCGCCAACACCTCCATTATTCTCGGACGTTAGTCCCTCGACATTTACATCGCCTGTCAATAGAGATTGAGCATATAAGCCACTGCCAGTATTCTGCTGAAAGACATTGATTCCAGAAAGAGTCACATTACCTTGAGCGAGCAATTCTGCACCTACGCCGGCATTATTAGATGCAGAAATGTTTTCTGCATCAATCTCCCCTGCTGCTTCTGCATACAAGCCTGTGCCGCTGAGATTATCAGTAAACACATTTGTTCCGTTCATGAAGATACTGCCACCTGCGTAAAGTTCAACACCATTCGCAGTAGCAGTAAGATCTTGAGTATCAATATCAGCATCGGCTTCGACATACAATCCCAAGCCGGTATTGTTTTCAAATAGATTTGTTCCCAAAATGGAAGCATTACCTATCACATTGAGATCAGCACCAACTTGTCCATTTTGCGAAGCAGTTATATTTTCAACATTTGCATCTACACCGGCTTCTAGGAGAAGCCCATTGTTTAAATTGTTGTTAAATACGTTTGTTCCAGAAATGGTTACAGTGCCTGTGGCAGAAGTGACCTCTACTCCATTGCCGAGAATCGCTCCAGCACCATTGTTATTGGCTGAAATGTTTTCGAGATCAACATCACCATTCGAATCAATGTACAAACCATTCTCATTATTATTTTCAAACAAATTGGTTCCCAAAACAGAAACAGCCCCCCCCGAAGACGTAACATTCATGCCATCAGTACCATTACCACTGGCAGTAATGTTTTCAGCATCGACGTCACCTGTGGCTTCAATGAAGATACCACTTTCACCATTGTTACTGGCTGTCACATCGAGCAGATCAACAGTAGTCACCAAACCAGTAATTGTCAAGCCTGCGCCACCATTCCCATTGGCAGTCAAATTGTCGACCGTCACTGAACCGCCTGTAACGCTCAGAGTATCATTAACTGTAAGATCAACTCCATTGTTACCTACACCTGCATTATTAGTAGAGACAATATTTGAAATTGAGATATCTGCATCAATGGTTTCTACCAACAAAGCAGTATTACCAACATTATTAAATGTAAGATTGTTAACTGTTACATCTGCATTCCAATTCTCAACAGTGATCGGAACAGAAAAAATGGAGTTTCCTGAAACAGTAGTATTAGATCCACCACTCCAACCACCTTGAATGGTCAGAGAAAAATTACTCCAAGTAGCCAAGAAAGCATCTGAGCCATCAATAACAACAGGAGCAACAGATGTATCATTGCCGGTGATCCAAATAATGCCATCCTGACTCGGTGCTACTATATTTCCAATTAAGATGTCATCGATCAATGCCTCAAGAGTGAGATAAGAGTCTGTACATCCAAAACTATTCGCTGTAGGTGTTAGAACCGCTTCAGGGCACCAAATTGGATCTCCAACCAAAACAGTAGCCTGTGCGGCTTGTGTTACCAGTGGTTCAATTTCCCCATCAACCAAAACAATAACAGATGTATCTTCAGGAAGCACCGCTAATAGCGGCTCTTCTGTAGAAGGCAATATATCCACTGGATCCACTGACAATTCTTCTGTCGGAGCCGGTTCCAACTGTTCTGTGGCAGGAGGAGGGGCAGCTTCTTCTGTGGGTTCCATTGTGGGTTCAGTCCCTATGGGTTCCGGAATATCTGTAGGCGGCAGAACAGGCTCCTCGGTAGGAGGGGGAGGCGTCTCATCTGCAATGACCCGTACTGGAATCGCAAGAGAAAGCAACAAAGCAACTATTAAGGAAAGAAGGATGGAAAAATTCTTGGTTATCATATAAAGCCTTACAGATTTGATAAATATATCATAAGAAAAGGGTATTCATAGGTTTTTGTTCCATATTTTGCAATTAAACAGTAACTCTGTCTATGCGAATTTTGGGGGATATGTTTAACCAGCGGGTATAATTCACTAAAACCCCACGGGGCAAATCAAAATTGAGACACCATGGCAAATATAGAGATCAAGCTAATTAAAGAGCAGGAAAATTTTAAGTCTATAGAAAAACATTGGAATCAGCTTCTTGAAAAAAGCCCAGTACGCAGTGCCTTTCTCACGTGGACATGGCTGTATAGTTGGTGGCAAACCTACGGAACTGATAAAAAACTTTGGATTGTAAGTGTTTGGGAAAATGGGAACTTAACGGGTCTTGCCCCGCTCATGCTTGAAACCAGAAAAAAAGGTTTCTCGCCGCTGAATGTTTTAGTGAACATTGGCACTCCCCAAACGGATGCAGGTGGCTTTTTATTTAATCAAGATACTCCGCATGTGGTAAACAAAATGATAGAGTTTATCCTCTCTGAAAAATCAGAATGGGATTTACTTGAAATAAACACATTGCTTTCAACAGGGCAAGAACGTTTTGCCCTTACCCAGATGATGAATTCGAAAGAAGTCTTTATCAGGATTGAAGAAAACGAGCACTATTTTGTTCCACTTACAGAAGATTGGGATAGCTTCAGCAAACGGCTCAGCAAAAAATTTACACATAACCTCCGACGTGCATCCAAACTTGCCAATGAACTAGGCACAGTAACCCTGCAACATTTTACCGGAGAGATCGTTGTTCCTGAACTTTTACAACAATTGATCGACATTAATCGAAATTCTCATTTTCCTCGTTTGTATAATTCACCCATGGAGCAAAAATTGCTCTACGAACTAATTAAAAACGGTGGAAACCAAACCAATTGGTTGGATATTTATATATTAAAAATCAATGATAAGCCAATTGCTTACGAATACGGATTTGTGTATGAAAAACGTTTCGAGTCCTGGCGCTCTGGATTTGATACAAATATCCCGCAGCAGATATCGGTTGGAAAGCTGTTATCAATGAAAGTATTTGAAGCCTGCATTCGAGAAGAATATCATGAGGTTGATTTCCTACGCGGTGATGAAGCCTACAAACTCGAATGGAAACCAGAGAAAAAACAATATTGCAACATCCGTCTCTTCAATCGTAAAACCTTGCAAGGTGTGTTATCCTATCATTGGTTACAGAATGCAAAACCGCTCTTAAGGCGGGTTCGAAAAATAGCCAGAAAAAATGGGAGTAACGAATAAAACAAGCTTATTCCCTGATATAAAATATTCTGCTACGGTCTTACGTTTAAGCGGTCTAACAACTCTTAATTTTAGATTCCAGGAGAGTAATAGAATGGTATCGTCCCTTTCTGATCAAAGGGTAGAAGTTCATCATATTCGTACTACTGAAGAGTTTAAAAACATTCAAGAGGCCTGGGGTGAACTTCTTGAGAAACGGCACTCCCAAACTGCTTTTCTTACCTGGGAATGGATGTATACCTGGTGGAAGCATTACGGCACAGAAAAAGAACTCTGGCTGATAACTGCCTGGAAAGATGGCAAATTGATCGGTGGTGCTCCTCTAATGCTTTCCCGAGTCAGTCGTTTTGGTTTAAGGTATCGAATTTTACAGTCCCTTGGCAAACCTAATACAGATGAAAGTGATTTCATTACAGCAGAAGAAGCCCCAGAAGAAGTTATTCAATCTTTGGTGGGATATATTGCATCACAAAATAACCAATGGGATGCACTTGAATTATGTGAATTCAACCCCGAATCCAACACCAGCCAGATCGTTATTAACGAAATTTCCAAGTTAAATCTACGCACCATCGAAAAGAGCGAACCGCATTATCAAATATTACTTTCACGTCCATGGGAAGAATATTGGAAGTCACTTTCAAAAAACACACGTGACAGTATTGAAAAGCGATACAAGCAGGGCGTCAAGAAAATGGACTTGCAATTCCAATACATCAATGCAGCTGATGTCACTTGGCAACATTTTGAAACCATATTTGCAATCAATGAAACAGCGCGCTACCCTGAAAAATATGGCTCTACGAAAGAGCGGGCATTTCTTGCTGACATGGTAGAAGCGATGAACGGCAAAGGCTGGTTGGAAGTTATTTTTTTACACATGGAGGGCAAGCCGATCGCCTATGATTATGGCTTCAATATGAATGGAAGGTTTGAAGATTGGCGCACCGGCTACAATTTGAATTATTCTACACAAGCTGCCGGGAAAATTCTGCTTTATTTGCTGATCAAGCATCAATTTGAACATGGTTATAAATTGTTCGACTTTCTGCGTGGAGCCTATGAATATAAAACTCAATGGAATCCAGATGGGCGTGATTTCAAAACTCTTATTGCAGTAAAACCATTTCATCTTCCGGCCAGGTTGGCGCTCATTACTCTGCCAAACCTGTGGAATTGGTATAAACGAAATATTCTCAAGCGGAGTCCTGCTTAACTCTTTTGGCAAGTTCTCCAACTTCCTGCATATTCAAACTTTTCATCCCATACAGGCTGCGCAAGTTCGAGAACTCCACTAGAATCTTCTCAAGAAATTCCAAGTTCCCATTTACATCATTAGCAAAATCTTCAGGGTGCCACCACAAGTGAAAAATTTCCTTTGCTTGAGCAGCCTTGCGCATGGAAGATGTGATACGCCGAAGCCTTAAAGGCTCAAGGATCTTTAAGCGTTGTGAAACCGGTCGAAGGTATCTGCTTGCAGGTACATTAACCGGTTTTTCTGCCATGGGCAATGGGTAGGTATTTGTGCCCGATATATCAAAGTATGCATCCATAATCCGCATTAAGCGACGTGACAATCGACGGTGCTCACTACGTTTGGAGGGCGCTCGGAACCACAAGTTCTCATTTCCGCGGAAAGTCTCAACTCCATTAAGAGCGCAAACATCCAGCACCTCTTGAGAATACTGATTCCTTGGAAAGACAATACTTTTGATCTCATGTCCGTACTGCCGCCCTGCCTTCATAGCAGCCTGCAAATCAGCCTGAAAATCATTTTTTGTCTGTCCATCTTCCAGACAATAGTAGTGTGAAAAAGTATGGGTACCTAATTCTTGATAAGGTGTCGCTATTATTTTTCGGATGAGTGAAGGAGCATAATGCAATGGGTCATTATCTTCATTCGAACCTACTTCATCATGCATAGAGGCATAAGGTGACAAATGAGTATTTTTATACTTTGGCTGCTGTTCTGGCAAAGAATGCAACAAATCTTCTCTCGTTTCGAAGAACAAGAATCCAACTGTTGCCCAAGTAGCGTGAATTTCATATTTTTTGAAAAGTTCTAACAAACGTGGCACCACCACACGGGTTGGCATAAGATCTTTACGCTTGCCGATGATCTCCAGGTCACGCACTCCCCAAACCAATTCAAAATCCAATGAGATAACAAATGCGCCGGTTGTATTCATGGTTATTCCTTAAGAATTTTTCATTCTAGAACAATAAATTCTGAAGCAGAAGGATCTACATCCCCACCAGCCTCAGGGTCAACTTTAATAGTACGAAAAACATTATAGCCCGAGGTCTCATCCCATAGGTTGTAGTTGGCAAAGTTAATCGAGTATCGCGGGTTACTCTTTAAACTCTCGTATGGATCCGGCATCCAAAGTGCAAGGCGATATTCTCCAGTAGAAGCTGAAGCAGGCAAACGGACCTTCACATTGATAGCATGTTCTCCTGGCAACCAGGAACGAGCCTCAATTGGTAATAAAGCTTCAAATCGTTCAGGACCATCCAACACAAGGTACACCGGTCGAGAGTTGACCGGAGCAGCAAAGCCACTGTTTTCAAGGGAAATGGACAAGTTCAAAACTCCGCCTGGACTAACTAATTCATTAACGGTCGAATCTAAAAGTGACACGCGGTATCCCATCCGATCTTCTATTTCACGATAGCAACCCTGCTCCTCCCATGCACTTAATACATCTGGATGCCAGCCATCGCCCAGTTCGCTATAGTGGAAGATGGAAAGTTCCTCGAGCGCAGTAGGGCAATCACTGCGTGGAGGGTTAAGCGCACAGCTTTCGCCTCCCACTGGCACAAATTGAGTTGATTGCCCCATATAATTTAATTCTTCTTGAAAGGTAAAGAGACCATCACGTTCAAATGTGTTTTCATCATTTGGACTGGCTAGAAAGCAATCATTGTGAAAACCAACTCGTGATTGTTCACTACCTAAATGAGCTGTTTCACCTGTAAGTGGTGTTGGATAGGTAGTCATGATATCTACAGGGTAGCGTAGAAGTACAGAACGATCTTGAGGAACTGCAGAAAGTAAGGCTCTTAAGATCGTTTGCTTGGCGTTCATATCTTTATCCAACCCATTAGTAGAAGCATGCCATTCTCCCCAAGCGCCAATAAATCCTGCTTCAACCCATGCGATTACGTCTGCATTGTTTTGTAAGACCGGTGTGATTTGCTCAATATGACGCAAGATCTGCTCCAGTGGAGCATCTGGCTCGGGGTTGGGGTAAGGTCCATCGTTGTATGTGAAGCGCAAAATTACCTTCACGCCACCCATCCGGACATTCTCAAAATATGCCTCCATCTGGTCAAATATTTCAGATGGAATGTCGCTTTCCCGATATTCATCCAGATAGATAGTAGTGTATACAAGAGTTACATCATCTTCATAATATTCATTTAGGTCGGTATCTTCGATATCTGACTCAGAGGAGAAGCCTCGCTCAGGATTTTGAACAAACTCCTGCGAAACCTCGTATTTTAGGTTAACCTGATCAGGTTCAGGAATGGCTATTGTAGGAGTTGGCTCAGGGGTGTTGGTTGGTATAGATGTAGATGTCGGCACAGGGGTTTGGGTGACCGTGGGTTCACTGCCTGAACATGACACCAATAAAAAAGCTAATAAAGTTATAGTGAATATGTTTTTCATAAAGAGAATCTCCAGATTATTAATGACAATTAACACTTTCCCTTTAACCAATTCAATTTGGGCATACACCCAAATTGAATTGGTTCTTATTTTGCTGGAAAGCACAAGCAAGCATTCTTAATAAAATTAAGGTTATTCGCTTTTTCTCCGTCCAGAAATAACAGCCATTACAATCACCAGTATCATCATTAGGAATGAAATACCAAGCGCAATGGGTATCCAAGATGTTGTAGAAGTAGATGCAGTTGGTAAAAGGCTGGGTTGTCCAGCTGTTTCCGGAGTCGGAATTTGCTCTTGAGCTGGAACCGGGACTTCCAATTGAACAAAACGGGTATCTACTGAAACCACCTGACTGCCACGAATAACTGCAAAATTACCAAGCAATGCCTGACGTCCAATTTCGCTGAGAAGGGTATCCGCAGCCCAACTAATCCCTTGTGGGGAATTACCAAACACACCGACAACAAGGTTTGCTAGATTATACGGCGAAGTTGCCAATTGTAGATAACCAGCCGGTTGTTGTGGGTCGATCTCATAAACAACCTGTAAACTTTCCTCACTGGCAATGTCACTTCCGGGGGCAAAGGGTACGGGTAGCTTATCATTGATAGCACCAATAAATTCCATTTTACTAGGCATGCCCACAGCCATAATATTGTAGTTGGTTAGGTCGGCAGTTGCAGTTTCATCGGCATAAAAGACAGCAGGAGTAAAGATGACACCATCAGACTGTGCGCCCAAATATCCTGCAATCTTTATTGCGGATGACCATGCTTCAGGATTATCACGTTGAAGGACAAAAGCAACCTTGCCAAGATCAGGTGACTGAATGAATGGGATAGGATAGGTGGAAAGATCTGGAACCTCAACTGTGTCCACAGCCACAGGAGTGAGCGGCAAATACATACGTGAATCTGCCCAAAGAGTAACAAACAAACCAGCCTGATTTGGGTCAGAACACTCATCCAACGGTTGTAGTGCAACCACCACATCGAGGTTGTTCAGCCCAGAACGAACTGCTGTAGGCGGAATGGCAATTTGAATACGATTATTTGCTTTATTGGCAGTCTCATCGCTAAGACGGATACTGCCAATCGGTTTATCATTGATCAAGACAAATACACCTGAACGAGCGTAATTCAAGAGGGTACTATTGCTGATAGATGCCTCAAAATAAGCCTCGTTTGTTACGGTTTGTCCAGTAGGAATAAAGAACTGGAAAGTCTCGGTATTCTCGCCACGCCCTTCAAAGGTCGTGCTTTCATATCCTAAAGAATCAAGGGTCTGATTTACAGCAGATTGTTCGATATATACCTGGTTGTTGACATCAGAAATCAACGCCACATTAGGCGTGCCCGCCGGTCGGATCACACCTGTGCTCAAGGCTTGTGCGGCGTTTACCGTAGCCTGATCATCATTTCCAGAGACAATCAAAACAACACGTTCCGAACTCCATGGTGAAGGGATCATTTGCAACACACCGGCATCATTGGCATCTGAATACGCACCGTCAACAAGATTAAGCGGTGTTGCCAATTGATACAGTGTTGGCAAGGACGAGGCATTACCGATCATAACAATATGAGCACTGGCAAGCAGATCTTCGTTCAGATTATTATGAGTAACCACAGTAGCAATCAGACCGTTATTCGTGCGCGCTTCCAAACCAGCAGATACAGTTAAGGCAGCCTGTAATTCTGCCGAGGTAGGCTGATCAGGAATTACCACCAGAACATTGTCAGTAAATATCGTGTCTTGATATAACGGACGGGGGAATTTGGTCAGATCGGTATCCGGCACAGTTACATCATGCGGAATAACAAAGCGGGAATTCGAATGGATAACCACATCCACACGAGCATCAAATAAACAGGATTGCCCACTGCTCAACACAATTGTCATTTCCTGACGCCCATCACGCCTTGCGGTTTCAAATGCCGCTATTGGAATGCCAATCGTTTGTGTAAAACGCCCAGACAGATCCAATGGAATGACAGAAATAATGTCATCATTCATAAAAACAGTGAGAGAGCCGCCAAAAAATTGAGCGTTGTTGGCTGTATCTGAACTTTGAATAGTTACGGAATAATCAAGTTCCAATTGAGCATCCGCTGTCAAACGCCAATTGGCTGGCAAACCAAAGAGTACTGATTCTGTGGCGTACGGACCAAATAATCGGCGTTCCTCTTCATTAAGCTGGGCAAGGGTAAAGTCTGTACCTGCCTGTTGGAGATCCAGCACAACCGGGGCGTCTTGGTTTTGGCGCGCAAACCCAACCGAATTCGGTATTAACGACGCAATTACAAGCAAAAGAACAAAAGAGATAAACAGTTTTTTCATATTAGGCATCCTATCTTAAAATCATTGACATTATAGAAAATAATAATAATTCCAGCGTTACAACGACATTGCCTTTTCCAGATACACAGTTTCTATCTTACGCATCATGCCATCTAATGTAAAGTCATGTTCAAGCTGTTCTCCCGCTAGTCGGCTCATTTCAGACGCCTGCGCAGGATGATCCAGTAGGTTGGCAATGGCACGGGCTAAAGCTTGCCAATCTCCAATGGGTATAAGAATACCGTGATTTCCTGTTCCAATCAATTCGTGTGTACCAAGATTATCAAAAGCAATCACAGGCACCCCAGCAGCGAAAGCTTCCAGTACGACCAACGGATTACCTTCCCATTTCGAAAGCAATACAAAACAATCGAACATTTTGTATAAATGATTAACATCGGTACGATGCCCAAGCCAATGGACTATGTTCTCCACGTGAAGTTGACGGGCAAGATCACGCGCACCTGCCTCTAAGGGACCAGAGCCCACCCAAACAAAATGAACATCAGGATGCGTCTCATGTAAGCTGGCTGCCATTCGAACAAAATCATTAGGCAGTTTGGGAACAGCAAGACGCCCCACCGCGCCAACCACTCGTGCAGAAGCTGGAATGCTCAAAGAAGTTTTCAGGGCTACAACATCCACAGTCAAACGATATGGAGCCGGGTCGATTCCAGTGGGTATAACTTCATACAATTCCGGCACACCAACACCATACCTTAAGGCGAGCTCACGTTCATGAGCAGCAACAGTAATGATCTTGGCAGTAAAGTTTACTATCAATGCCTCTAACAATGCCACCACACGTGCCACCACGGGTTTGGAGCCTTCATGAAATGCAAAGTTATGAGGCGAATAGATCACTGGAATTCCCGTGCCGATTGCAGCCATACGCATCAAGAAACCTGCCTTAGAGGCATGGGCATGAATCAAATCATACTTTTCACGGCGAATATGTGAAGCCAATTGGATGAGAACACGGGTGTCGGTGAATGGATTGACTTTGTAACGGTTCATAGCCAAGCTGAAAGCGGATACGCCAAAGGCAGTTTTCAATTCCGCTGCAAACTCCGGACCATTTTCTGAGAGGCATGCAACTGTAATCTTAAACTTCTCACGGTTCAAGTTTTGGACAAGCATTCGAATGTATGCTGCCACGCCGCCGGTTGATTTTGTAACAAGAAGCAATCGGATGGGCTGATTTGTCATGGTTGCAAATCCAGCTTCGAGGTTGGCAAAGAGGCGCTGACTCCCCGGTTGTGTAAAAGCTGCAAATACAAATCTGAAATGCGGTCAATCATGGCATCCAAGCTATAGTTTTGCATCACTTTCTCAAACCCGGCACGCCCCATTTTTTTTCTTAGTTGTGGGTCTTGGGCAAGGCGAATGCAAGCTTCAGCAAACAAAGCGGGTTCGCCGCTAGGAGTAAGGAATGCTGTAACATCTGGGTCAACAACCCCAACTACACCATCTACAGCCGTTGAAACCACTGGAAGTGAAGATGCCATTGCCTCCAGCAAAATGACAGGTAACCCTTCCCACAGAGAAGAAAGCACTAACACATCCAGAGCCGAAAGTATGGCTGGCACGTCTTTACGCATACCGGCAAATATGACTGCAGGGAAAAGCCCCAATTCACGGGCTTGTGCTTCCAACTCTGGCATGAGGGGACCATCGCCAACAATGAGGAACCGGGCATTAGGTTGCTGACGCAAAATCTCTACGGCTGCTTGCAAGAACATGGAAACATTTTTTTGCGGTTTCAATCTTCCGACGATACCAAACAACGGAGCGTCGGCTGTAATATTAAACTCGGTGCGAATTTGCTTTGCCTCTGTTTCGTGCCCAACAAAAGCATTCACATCTACGGCATTTTGAATCACAATAAGTTTTTCTGCGGCAACGCCGGTTTTCTGTAAGTGAAACTGACGTACTTCTTCTGAGACAGCGATCAAACGATCTGCCCACACTGAAGTTGCTCCATAGAGATGCCCCATTAACCAATTATTTGCCCAAACATCATTGTTATGCAATGTGGAGACCACTACTGGCACACCCGCAAGACGGGCTGCAAGGCGCCCGTGAAAGTCACTCTTAAAAAGGTGCGTGTGAAAAACTTGCGGCTTTTCTTTGCGCATAAAGCGCACCAACCGTAAGGTTAAAAAAGGGTCAATCAAACCCAAACGCGGGAAACGCACCAAGCGCACGCCTTTTTTCTCCAGTTCAGAAACAAAGGGACCCGGTGTGCTATACCCTACTGTGATCTGATAACCACGCGATTCCAAACCCGCAGCAAGATCTCGCAGGAGGGTTTCTGCGCCGCCGAAGGTCAATCCATCGATCATGTGAAAAACGTGAGGTTTATCCATTACGGGTATTCTCATTCAGTAGATCATTGTACATTTGCTCATATTGAGCGCCAACCACACGAAAGTCATAGGTATTAAGGATTCGTTCACGTCCCTTTTGCCCTACCTGCTTTCGCTTCATTTCATCTGTACCATATTCAACCAATGCACCAGCCCAAGCTTCTACATTGGCAACAGGAACCAACACCCCATACTTGCCGTGGTCTAATACTTCGTTATTGCCACCTACAGGAGTTGCCAAACATGCCACCCCCGAAGCCATTGCCTCCAACAAAGCATTTGAAATCCCTTCTGTGAAAGACGGTAGAACAAACATATCGGCAGAACGCAAATACAAACTGACATTCTTTTGATTTCCAGCAAACTGAACCGCATCTTCTATACCTAGTGTTTTAGTCTGCGCCTCTAAATCGCTTCTTTCTGGACCGTCCCCCACGATTACAAGCCGCAGCTTGGGGCAACGCTGACGGGCGGTTTTCATAGCCTCTACCAGCGTTGGTAAAGACTTTACCGGATCCAACCGACCAACGAACAACACAACTACGTTCTCTTGTAACCCTAGTTGCTGTTTTGCCGCAATACGGGTTGTGCTGTCAAACTCATAGGCACGTGCATCTATACCATTGTTTAAAATTTTCACCCGCTCCGGTGGAATGCCGATCTGTAACGCCTCGGCACGCATGATCTCGGTTAGAGCAACCACCACATTTGCCCAACGGCGAATCGCCCAAAAACGCAATCGCCCGCGCCAGGTCTTCATGGAAACTTGTACATCGCCGATGGCGTTACTGCCTCCTAACTTGACGATCACTTTTTTTCCAAAAAGTTTTCCAAACAGCACAGCAACAAAAGCAGGACCAAATGCCAGGTGAGCATGTAAAATTTGATATTTTGATCGGTTGGCAAAAAGATACCCCAATG
>JAFLCF010000058.1 GCA_017303735.1 Anaerolineae bacterium | reverse complement strand
CGAAGAGTAACTCTGCCAGTTGGGTGAGGGCTTTTTGGCGCGCTTCCGCTATCGGGTCGAGCCCGGAGGCGGTTTTCTTCGTCGGCTCTTGCAACTGTTTGACCTGCGCCATGCGGATGGGTCCCGTCCCGCCTTTGGCTCGGATCGGTTTTGGGAGCAGTTGCCCGGTTCGTAAAAGGGTTTGCGCTTGTTTCACTTCGGTGCTGTTAGGCAGAAGAGATTGGGCTTTGTTGACCATCTCTTGAGTTTTTTCTGCGTTGCCCGCACGCTGAAGGATACTGGCGATGGCAAGATATTCCATCACGGCTTGTTGGTGGTGGTTGAGTCTTTCATGCACCTGGGCAAGGCGTGAATGGGCGATGGGATTTTCGGGGTTGATACTGGTGACGTGCATCCAGTTTTCGAGGGCTTTGTCAGTATCACGTTGTTTGAGGAAAAGATCGCCCGCGCGGATGGCGGCATCCATGGCAGTTTTCAGGTCGCCGACGCGTTCAGAAAGCTGCGCCACTTTTTCCATGGGGACGGGGTCTTCTGGCGAGACTTTTACAGCGCGCATGTAGATCTGCAGGGCTTCATCTACATTGTTGAGCTGATACAGGGCAAGCCCGAGGCTGCCAAGGGCTTTGGGTTGATCGGGGAATTCTTCGAGGGCGCGGCGATAGGCGCTGGCAGCTTTGGACCATTCCTGGTCCCAGGCGGCGGAATGTCCCTCGTTCATGGCTTTATGAAAAATATCTTCTCGTCCGGGCATAGTGTTTCTATTTTACTTTCAAAGAGTGGGGTCTAACATAACAATCATGCAATTATAACCTTGTTGGGTGTGGGCATTATGCTAGCGTTCGTTACCGCGCTTGAAGTTCCCAGTCAGCTTTGCCATGACCAGTTGACTTGCTTTATGGTCAAGAGTGACAATTTTAGTTAAGAAGTTTTGAGCTTCTTGACCTTTCAATATTTTGACCTGTTTTCCATGCCAGTAGAGGAATACCTTGCCATCTTTGTTTTGATGATAGGTGAATACTCTATCTTTTAATTTATTTCTTTTGTCTTCCTCAACCATGGCTACCCGAGCACGGTCATTTCCCCCCAACTGATACCGGCGCGGGCTTCCGTTTCCAGCGGGATGCTCATTGGGTATGCTGTAGCCATCGTTGTTTGAACCACTCTGGCAGTTTCATCAATTTCTTTTTTTGGCACTTCCAGCACCAATTCATCGTGTACCTGCAACAGCATTTTTGCTTTTAGTCCTGCCGCCTTCAATGCTGGCGGGATTTTCAACATGGCGATCTTCATGATGTCTGCCGCGGTGCCCTGGATGGGGGCGTTGATGGCTTCACGCTCTTCACGGTTCTTTACCTGGACCGGTGCCTTGCTCTGCAATGCCGGGAAGTAGCGCCTACGCCCAAGCAGAGTCTCCACATACCCGATCTCTGCGGCCTGGCGACGAATGCCATCTAAATATTTTTTCACGCCGGGGAACTTCTTGAAATAGGCTTTCACAAAATCTTCAGACTCTGCCAGAGTTAAGCCCGTGGAGTGCATCAGCCCAAAAGCGGACATGCCATAGATCAAGCCGAAGTTGATCGCTTTGGCATGACGGCGCATGTCTTTGGTGACGTCTTTCAACTCAATATCGTAAACGGCAGCTGCGGTGGTCGCGTGAATATCTTCCCCTGCGCGGAAAGCCGCCAACATGGCTTCATCTTCTGCCATATGTGCCACAATGCGAAGTTCGATTTGTGAATAATCAACCGATAGAAGCAGATTGCCTTTATCGGCAATAAATCCGTTGCGGACTTTACGTCCCGTTTCGGTGCGGATGGGGATGTTCTGCAAATTCGGGTTGTTGGACGAGAGTCGTCCAGTCACCGCGCCGATCTGGCTGTAAGAGGTATGCACGCGTCCCGTAGTTGGATTGATGGCTGCGGGCAGAGCATCCACATACGTAGACTTTAACTTGGAAAGCTCGCGATGTTCGAGGATGAAGTCCAAGACTTGGTGTTGACCACGCATTGCATCGAGCACGTCGGCTGAGGTGGAGTAAAAGCCCGTGGTGGTCTTGCGTCCCTTGTCGGGTGGTTCGAGGCGCAGATGATTGAAAAGTACATCTGAAAGTTGCTGCGGCGAATTGATATTGAAAGTCTTGCCGACATGCCCGAAGATTTCCTTTTCGATCTCGGCAAGGCGAGCCGCAAGCTCAGTGGACATTTTCCCGAAAAATTCGGTATCGATCAATGCACCGGTCATTTCCATTTCCGCGAGGACGGCGGTCAACGGCATGTCGATCTCGTCGAGAATTTTTTGTCCGTTCACTTTTTTCAATTCTTTTTCTTCAATTGTCAGCAAACGCAGGGTGGTCTCGGCATCGGCGGCGGCATAACTGGCAACGGCTTCAATGGCAACTTCTGCCATGCTGACCTGCTTCTTACCTTTGCCGATCAATTCTTCGATGTGAGTCATCGTTTCGCCGAGACGGTGCTCAGAAAGATTTTTCAACCCCAAGTGGCGTGAAGATGGGTCAACGATGAATTCTGCCAGCATGGTATCAAAGGTGAGCGGAGAGATGGTCAGACCATAACGTGCCAGCATGATGAAATCATATTTGGCATTATGCGCCACTTTGCCGATCTTCGGGTTCGTCATGGCGGGTTTGATGGCGTTGATTACTTTTTCAATGGACAGGTTATTCCCCGAGGTGTGACCGATGGGAATGTAATATCCCTGTCCTTCTTTCACTGCCAGCGAAATGCCCACCAGATCCGCATTCATTTCTTCGGTGCCGGTGGTTTCAGTGTCAAAGGATATGACCTTGGCGTTATTTAATTCGCTGGCAAGGTTCTTCAGCTTTTCATCCGAGTCGACGATGATGACTTCAATGTTCGCCGGTTTTACTTCCACCACAATGGGCTGCGGTTCATTGGCGAACATGGTCATTTGCCCGGTTTTGGTTTTGCCGGGTTTTACAGACGGTGCTGGAGCAACGGCAAGAGTCCCACCGCTGATGGCAGGCACTTTGCTCACAAGCGTTTTGAATTCCATCTCTTTGAAGAAGGCTTCAAGAGCCGAGCCGTCGAAGGGTTTTACCTCGGCATCTTCCAGATTGAATTTTAGGTTTAAGTTCGTCTCAATGCGCGCCAGATCGCGGCTCATGTATGCAACTTCTTTGCTGGCTTCGAACTTTCCCTGCCAGCGTTTCTCGACTTGATCGAGGTTGGCATAGATGGCATCGAGCGTGTCGAATTTTTCGAGCAGAGCCACGGCTGTTTTCTCGCCCACGCCTTTGACACCGGGGATGTTATCGGAGGTGTCGCCAACGATGGCTTTGTAATC
The DNA here is from genome assembly GCA_017303735.1 of Anaerolineae bacterium. The sequence continues at coordinate 19,009 of JAFLCF010000058.1, read as the reverse complement.
CACCACTTGATTCGGACGAACACCGAGTTTCTTGATCACATCGGCATCGGTGATGTAGGTCTGGTCGTCGCCAGCCAGATAAACGGCTGTCCGTTCGTTGACCAGTTGCAGGAGGTCGCGGTCACCGGTGATGATCTTTACACCCAAGCCTCGTTCGGCGGCGAGTCTTGCCACACTGCCCAGCACATCGTCAGCTTCGTAGCCGTCCATTTCGAGGCGCGGAATGTGGAAGGCATCCACCATCTCACGGATACGCCCGATCTGTGTCCGCAAGTCATCTGGCATCTTTTCGCGGGTGGCTTTGTATTCAGGGAAGATCTGGTCACGAAAGGTTTTGCCCACATCAAAGGCAACCGCCAAATATTCCGGCTTTTCCTGCTCTAGCACACGCACCAGTTCGCGCGCAAAACCATATACCCCTGCAGTGGGTTCGCCTTTGGAGGTTAACCAGCGCGAGTTATTCCCTCCGCCAGCGGTCAGGGCGAAGTACATGCGGTAGGCAAGGGCGTGTCCGTCAATAAGGTAAAGGGTAGGGGGCATGGTTAGTATCCGGTTGGTTTTGTAATTCAGGCTATTTGCCCCGAAGGGGTATGCAGCCTGACGTATTATGAAGTTCTCTATTTTGGCAGGTTGAAAACCTGTTAAAACAAAACGCAGAGCAAATTATACTCTGCGTTTTTATTTTAGAACTTATGTTTTAGAAACTCACTTGCCAGGTGGAAGATCATCCAAGCCCTGTCGTTGACGGGTCTGGCGTATATAGTCACGCACCAGTTGCGGCGGATGGGGCTGCGAGCCGCCCATGATCAAATAACCGGGCGCCCAAAAATCGCCGGAGGGATTTTCCCTCTTCAAGCGTACAAAGTCACTGAAGATCTTTTCAGAAGTCTGTTGGCGCATGATGCGCATGAGATGACCAGGCGACGTATTCGGTTGAACATTCACAACCCATTGCAAATATTCGGGGCGCACGGCTAGGAATTCCAACCGCCAGCCAAATGCCACGCAAATGCTGGGCAGCCATTCGCCGAGTCGGTCTGAAAGATCGCCAGTCAGATAATGAGATGAAAAGCGCGGCACGAGCAGACATGCATAGGTTAAGTGATAGAGCCCGGCAGAGATCGGTTCTGGCATCAGTTTGCGCGCCGCTTCTGTGGTCGGACCTTCGCGGGTGACGTCGTTTTCACCGGGCACCGGTCTGGAGATGGGCGTTTCAGGACGAGGCTTCGAGCGGGATGGGGCAGTGACTTCGACTTCATCGAAAGCAGTGCGTGCCTCGGCTCGCGGCTCGGACTTTTGAGTTTGGGCAACCGACCGAACTTGATTCCTCGGGATGGCAGGGGAGGGGTCACGGCTGAAGACACTGGCATTCGACAGCGAATCAGAGACACGTGTTTCATTCGGGTCGAAGGCTTCTTGTTTCTTGCGCGGCAGGTTGAAATCGCGGGTGGTCAGCGGCTCGGGGTTGGGAGTTGGAATATCGACAAGGATATTCGAGATGGGTGGAGTGTTCGAGAAATCGTCGCCTTCATCCGTGCTGCTGGGCTGGTTTTGCGAGTAGGTGCTTGCCTGCATTTGCGGAGTATCGCTGCCGAAATCGTTCAACAACTGGCTCGCTTGCGAGCGAATGGTGCTAAAGGGAGTCTCAGCATCGAAAACAAGAGCCAGCACCGAGTCTGAAGTGAGGCGGGTGGCGTAGAGCATGTGCTCCGCTTTGGTGCTTTCGAGTCGAATGAAGCGTAGCAGGTCTGAACCTTTTTGCCCATCCCAATTGCGAGTGACGGTTTGAGCTACTTCTTTGGCGGCGTTTTGCGAGAGCCCGCCTGCATACGCCCACAGGTCGCTTTTGCGGGTGATCAATGCGGCTTGTGCCGATGATTCGAGAGTGAGGCGGGTAAGGTGTTGGGCGGCTTTGTTGGGGTCGCTCAGCCACGGCATGAATTGAACCGTGTTTCCGGTCGATATTCCGGAAGAACCGGCTGCAGCTTGAGGTTGGCTGACGGCATTCATAAAATCGGACATTTTGAACGGCTTTCGGACCATGATCCACGGGCGCAGGTCGTCGAAGGATGGAGGGGAACCGGCTTGCTCACAAAGAATGACGAGATTAATGCTTTTGCGAATGGTGCGAAGGGATGCGCCGATCTCCTGCACCCATTCTTCACCAAGTGCAATGTCTAACATGGCAATCGGCGCGCCGATCTCATTCGCTTTGACGATGGCAGACGCCTTGTTGTTGACAACATGGACTCGGTAGAACTTGGTGTCTTCCAACGCCTGTCGAACGGATTCGCCCAGAGTCTTGGAAGGGGTGATGATCATTAAATCAGCGGGCATTTCTTAAAGTGTAACACTTCTGCAATTCACGGGCAAGGATACCGAGGGAGGGGTTTCCTGTCATTTTAGTAACTTTTTGAGGGCATTTTAGGGTTCTTCGGCTTCGTAGCCGCCTGCCAGGTCTTTAATTCCCAGCAATGCCATCAGCACCTCGGGCGGAATATCCGCTTCAGGAAGGTCGGTTTTGTAAAGCTGTTCATTCTCGGCGCGTTCACGCAGATTCTTCCAAAGCACGTTCCGTTCTTCGCCTTCCACCACCAGGTCGTTTAGCGTCTTCGCATTGAGCAGATATTCGCCAGTGGAATACAGAAAGGTCAGGCGCTTCCACTTGTCTGTGTGGATGGGTTCTTTCAACTTCTCAAGCTCACCCAATTGAATTTTGAAATACTCCTCTTTGGCTCTGGGATGATCGGACTCATCCTTGAGCAATTCGCCTCTCGTAGTTAACTCGTGTCCGCGAACTTGGGCAATGTATTCGACTTGCCCGCCTCTTTCGCCGAAGGAAGCGGGTTGGTAGAACGCGAGATAATCCACGCTGACAACTTTGGGCGCGCTCTTAAGCGGAATGCGATACCAGCCAAGCAATCGCGCAATTTCCATATCCCGCGGGGTGGGGAGCAGGCAGACGAGGATTAAGTCTGTAGGTTTGAGCATGGGGTGATTATAATATTTGGAATGAAAATCCATCCATCTCCTTACGAACAAGTGACCTCTCTGACTGATGTCGTGATGGGCTTGCTTGCGGTTTGGTGCGCAGTAAACATTGCCGCAAGCAATGGTTTCAAAGCGGATATTTGGGCATGGGCATTTGGTCTGCTCGCGTTCTCATCTCTGCTTGGGGCGGCTGCGCACGGATTTGTTATGAGCGACAAAACGAATCTGCGTTTGTGGATGCCGATCAATTTATCGCTTGGGCTTGCATTGGGCATGTTCGTTGTCGGCGCATTGAACGACCTGAGCGGAGAGTCAATTGCCCGTACAGTAGTGCCGTTTATGATCGTGCTCGGCATTGCCTTCTTCCTCGTCACAGTTTGGAAGCCGGGAACCTTTATGACCTTTATCGCTTATGAAGCAGTCGCCATGCTGTTTGCGCTGGGAACTTACGGTTATTTATTTTTTACAAGTTCACATTCTGGCGCCGGTTGGATGCTGGCTGGGGTGATCGTGACGATCATTGCGGCTGTAGTGCAAGCTACAGGAAAACCGGGGAAAAGCATTGTCTGGCATTTTGATAACAATGGGGTCTTTCACTTAATCCAAATGGTGGGAATGGTTTTGTTGTATTTGGGATTAAGATAATAACAAAGACCTCCGAGGTTTTTAAAACCTCGGAGGTCTGGATGCGCTCTATTGGGGCTAAGCCCCGACCAGAGCATTTGATTTACATCAACCCAACTTCTTTATTGAACTCGACAATCAACTCATCGATTTCATCTGCCTGTTTCTGGACATTGGTCCAGTAATCGGGTTGGTACCACTGTGCCTGAATTTCTTCGTAGGTCTTGCCTTGCTGTTCGACCCAGGTATAGTATTTCAAGTTATGCACACGGCGACGGTCGGGGTAGCGCAGCTCAAGCATATTATCGGTGGACTGTCCGTGCAGGTAGCGGGCAAAGTCTGCGGCGGCGTTGGCTTCGGTGTATTCGCCGAATTCCTGGTGCATCTCGTGCAGGCGTGAGCGATAGAGATCCATTGAGTCCGTTAGGACGGTGAACATGATGTCATCTTCGCCCATTTCGTAGTATTTGGCAGCCTTGATCGCGGAGAGGACGTTTGAGATGCCAGAGAAGCCCAAGAGATCGAGATTGGAGATAAGAGATTCGGGCACGCCTTGTTTGACGAGATAAGCGCGTCCGTTTTCTTCGTTGAATAGACGTGAGATATTGACCACGGCATTGTCATCAATGGCGGTGACGACATCGGTGTTCTTGGTGTTGTGGACCCAGGGCACATGTTTATCGCCAATGCCTTCGATGCGATGGGAACCAAATCCGTTTTCGAGCAGGGTGGGGCATTGCAAGGCTTCACTGGCGATGATCTTGGCATCGGGGAAGAGTTGTTTCATGTAGTCGCCCGAGGCGATAGTTCCGGCGGACCCTGTGGCAGATGCCATACCGCGGAATTTTCCGTTCTTGCCAGCCACTTGATTGAAGACTTCTTCCATGGCGTGACCTGTCACTTCGTAGTGCCAGAGATAATTGCCGAATTCCTGGAATTGGTCGAAGATCATCAGGTCTTGACCGGAATTGCGCAGTTCCCAGCATTTATCGAAAATTTCTTTGACGTTCGACTCAGAGCCGGGGGTCTTGATGGTTTCGCCTGCGACCTTTGCCAGCCAATCAAAACGTTCCTTCGACATGCCTTCGGGCAAGATCGCAATAGATTCACAAGCCAGCAAAGCCGAGTCATACGCGCCGCCACGGCAGTAATTGCCCGTGGAGGGCCACACGGCTTTTTGGGTGGTCGGGTCAAATTGACCAGTGACCAGACGTGGTACCAAGCAAGAGAACGCCGCACCGACTTTATGTGCGCCGGTGGGGAACCACTTGCCAACGATGGCAATGATGCGCGCCTTGACTCCCGTCAGCGAAGAGGGGAGCTCAAGGTAGTTGACTCCGCCATAGGTCCCGCCAGAAGCGGTGGGTTGATTGTGCCAGTTGATGCGGAAGAGATTCCGCGGATGAATATCCCAGAGTCCGATCTTCGTCAATTCCTCTTTGACTTTGGCGGGAATCTTGGAGGGGTCTTTCATTTGGGCGTAGGTGGGGATAATGATGTTGCGCTCTTTGGCGCGTTGAATGGCGCGTGCGCGGCGATCTTTGTGAACCGTCAGGTCGATTTTGGTCATGGGGAATGTGCCTCCTGAAATTTGTCAGACAACTTCGCTATTATACCCGCATCGGGAGAAATGGGTCATAGGTTTGATGAGGTGATGTGGGTATAGTGAGTAAAGATATTCATGGTGAAGCAAGGAGATGAGAAATGAACAATGCAAAGACGAGCGCTGTGTCTGGCTGTGTGATCTGGTTCTTGTTGATCACAATCATTGGAAGTTGTATTATGCCCGTGGCATTTGCGGTGGGGGGAATCACTTCGTCGACTGATTTTGTGATCGTCAATGTAGGGACGTTTCTTTGCCCCGAAGGGACTGCGCCCAGAAGTTACTCGTATGAGACGACATCTACCGATGAGTATGGCAACACGCATCCATCAACGGCGTATGAATTGCACTGTGAAGATTCAAATGGAGAGGTAGTAGAAAAGGACCCCATCGCTTATGCCTTCATTTGGATCGGGATCTGTGCTGTGATCGGGTTGATCGTCTCTGCGATATTGACCTTCATCCTCGCCGTGCCCGGTGGGATATTGGTGACGAGGGTGTTGAATAAAATGCGCACCCCCTCCCAGCCTCCCCCAAATACGACAACTTAACCGCTTCTGAATAATAAAAAATTTACCTTGTCGTATTTGGGGGAGGTGCCGAAGGCGGAGGGGGCAGGCTATTTCCCCTCCACCGCGTTCCTCACATCTTTCAAAATTTCCCCGCCTTCGCATTTCATCAATTCATCGAACAGACGTAGATTGCGTTTCACCACCCCCGCATGTGGAGCGATCTTCCGTGCCTTGCGGAAGGTTTCAATGGCATCATTGGGCGCGGGGACCGCGCCCCTACATAAAATCAACCCACACAACGCCAACCCCTTCGCATCCAGCGCATCATAATACTCGGGCGTCTTGGCAAGGATTTCATCCGCCTGTGCAATGGATTTCATAAAAGCCTCTTGCGCGGTTTCCCTTTCCCCTTGCCGCAAGGCGATGATTCCGTGCAGGGCAGTTCCGTTGTAATAATTATTTAAAATATCGTATTGAAGCGCGGTTTCGATGGTGAGGCGTGCGTTGAGTAAATTGTTTTGTAAAAGACAGGTCTCTGTCAGCCCGCAACGCGCACTGTTTTGTAATGGTGGTAATGAAATTTCATCTGCAATTTGAGTGGCTTGTTGGAAATATTCTTTGGCTTTTTGAAGGTCACCAAGAATCAGTAATGCATTACCAATATTTACAAGAACAATTGATTCGCTGCTGCGATCGCCAATCTCAAGTGCAATAACCAATGCCTGCTCATAATATTCAATGGCTTTGCCTACATTGCCTAAAACGATGTAGCCATTCCCCAATTTGTGGAGACTGTTCCCTTTGCCCCCACGGTCTCCAATTTCGCTGTGGATCACTAATGATTGCTCATAGAATTCGATAGCTTTATTTATGTTACCCAATTCGGCATAACGATTTCCAAGGTTGCTGAGAACATTTCCTTCGTCTTTGCGAACGCCAAATTTGCGCAGAATGATTAAAGATTGTTCGTAGCCTTCAATTGCTTTTTGCACATCGCCCAAAGAAGCATATTGGTTGCTTATTCCATAAAGCCACCTTCCTTCATTAATTTGGTCGCCATTTTCTCGGTCAATGATCAATGCCTGCTCGTAGTATTCAATTGCTTTGCGCGGATCGCCCCAATCTGCATATGTGCTACCCAAGTTGCCGAGCAAAACTCCTTCTGCTCTTTGGTGCTTAGCCTGGCGCGATATATTGATTGCTTTCTTTATCGATTCGCTCCCCTCCCGAAATTTTCCGATATGAACATAAGCTGTACCAAGATTGGCTAGACTTGATTTTTTTAGGAGTATATCCTTGATTTTATTTTGCAGCTTTTCATGCATTTCAATCATCAAGCGAAAATGTCCCCATAGGAGTAGATAATTAAAATCAATCTCGAACAATACACTTGCTGCTGTATCATAATCCCCAGCGACACAGCGCAAGTCAAACTCAGCTAGTTGTGGAGAAAGATCGTCAAGTTTTTTCCATTCACTGCGTGGTTTACGTATTTCTGCGAAATAATCCGCAGCACGTAGAGTTAGAGAATGTTGATCCCAAGTACGAGCACGAGCCCCTTGCCCAGATTTTTTTTCAGGATTTCCATAAGGAATTCGACTTAAAGCATAATCACTATCGGCTGGATGTAAAAAATATCTTTTGGATTCTCTACGAACAAAATGCATACTAACCAATCGTTCTAAAATTGATGCGCTGTTAATTCCGGGGATATGGAACTGGAGCGCAAAATCTATAGACGCATATGATACAGGACGTTTATAGACGGCTAATGTCTGGATAACTTTCTGCTTTGTCGAATCCAATCGACTAAAAGCCTCTCCTACAAATTTTTCAACGACAGTTTCAGGTACCCCTTCTGCTAGTAACTCTTCAACGTTGGAATACCGATCTACTCTGAGAATAGCATATAGTGACTCAAGTGCGCGAGGATATCCTAAAGTAGCTTCTCGTACTTTTCCAAGCAATTCATCAGTGGCATCTCTTAGCCCTGCCTGCCCGTCTGCATCCATTTTTCTTAGGACATTTTCAGCAAAAGGCGAAGGTAGTCCTTCTTCAAGATGTTTTATATGTTGCCGTGCAGTTTCCGCCAAGCTTAGTTGGCGTGGAACAATACGAGTTGTTATCACAACCTTAAGGTTGTGTTTATCTGCTCTTAAAATAGTTAATAATGCTGAATATAACTCATGGTCATTTATTTCTTCGTTTTCAGAATCTAACAAACCCTCAAAATTATCCAAAAGTAAAATAACAGGCTCTCGAGGTAATTCACCTAATAATGCCCGAAATTTTTCATCAATCGGTTTTTTTTCTTCTCTATAAATTGCGTCTATTTTGCTGGCTTTTTCTGTAGGGAGTAAATGTAATAAACCAGAAAAAATATTGGGCACATTAATTTTGTAATTACCAATTTCGCTTAAATAAACAATCCCACCTACTTTGAATTGACCAAGATCATTGGGAAATTCTCCATTTTCAAGCCGTTGTAATACGCGACATGTCAAGACTGTTTTTCCGGAACCAGCCCGTCCAATAATAGTCATGATTCTTTGGTTGTCGTTGCGCAAAAAATCAGCGATTTCTTGTGTCTCGATTAACCTTCCCTCAAAGTAATCGGGAATTGAGCCAGGTCGAGGATTAATAAATTTAGAAGATGTTTGGGCACTAATAGGATTTATTGGTTGACGGTCACGTTCAAGCCCGGCATTAATATTTTTTCGTGTTTGTTTACGAGCTTTTTCTGGGTCTTTCTTTATCAGTTCTGTGGCTTTGATTTCCTCGTTCAATTCTTTAATTTCTGACTCAATACGTGTTTTTTCATCTGTCTCTTCAATACGAACTAAATCGCGCTTAGCATCTGCTAGGCGATCTTTTAAGAGATCAAGTTGACCTTCTGGAGAGTCTAAACGTTGTATAGCTAAGCGTAGCTTAGCCATACCTGCTTTGGGATTTACAGCAAAGTCAATCCATTGGCGTTTGCCTAGGCGGAATGGTGTTTCTTTAATGTCTTTATCTAATCGAAGAAGTAAGATTGGCCTCTTGTAACGCAAGGCTATTTCCCATTCTTCTGCACAAATTGATTTCTCAGCAATGCTGTCTTTTGTCATTACGAAGATAAAGCATTTACAGGTCTTAATTGCCTCGGGTACTTTTTCATCCCAAGTTGCACCTGCCGGTATGTCACGCTTGTCATACCACGTTTCAATATATAGATTCCCACCCTCCAACTCATTTGCTAGTTGTGGACCAAATTCATCTGCGTCGCCATTCGAATAACTGATAAAACAATGTCCGTCCGCCATTGAACACTCCCTGAAGGTTTGTAGTTACATAAAGAAATTAATTGCCAGAAGAATCAGCACGAGCGAGAAGTACAAGATTGCCATAGTCTGAGAAGTGAAGACGTTCCAGAAAGAGTATTTGCCTTCCGAGTAATTTTGCAGAGGCATTTCGAAAAGCCCAACCTTTATCTTTGCTTTATCAGGGTTGATCACGTCATTGTATACACCCCTAATCTTGCGTTCTTGTTGCAAATAGTAAGAGTCTAGTCCCCAAAAGACCAGCACTGGCAGAATGGCGACTAACGCGAATTTGGTGTTGCCAGTATTGGCAAAAAAGCCCAAGAGTGCAGAAACAATGGTCAGCATCCATCCTTTTATTTGGAAGGAATTTGCTGCCATTCGTTTGATCGCATCCTGAATAAATTCCAAGTGCTTGATCTGGTCATCCGTGAACACAACTTTCGCTTCGGTTTTCTTAGCCATATCTTTACCCTTTCTCTACCAGCGGATTTGGTTCTATTATACCCACCATACCTTGAATTTTTTTCTAGACACCATCATCAAATCCTGATAGCATCCGCGCCGAGGTGTATATGGCTAATAATCGATCGAGGTCTGAGTTCGCGGTCATTGGGTTGGGACGTTTCGGCTCTTCGGTGGCATTGACGTTGGCGGCTCAGGGATATAGTGTCTTGGGTGTGGATAGCGATCCGCGCATTGTGCAAAAATTGGCAGATCCGCTCACACAGGCGTTGGTATTGGATGCGACCGATGAGAATGCCCTGCGTGCAGCCGACATTGGTACATTCGATGTGGCAATTGTTGCCATCGGATCAGACTTTGAAAGCAATATTCTGGCGACCACCGCGTTGAAAGCCGTTGGGGTGCGCCGCATTATTTGCAAGGCGCTGACGGAACGTCAGCGCTCCATTTTGTTGCGTGTGGGGGCAGATAAGGTTGTGCTGCCCGAATCGGAGGCGGGGCAAAGGCTTGCCATGGAATTGGTCAACCCCAACCTGTTAGACCGTCTGCCTTTGGGGGCGGAGCATTGTGTGGTGGAACTTTCGGTGCCAGAGACGCTCTCGGGCAAAACGATCTATCAAGCCGACTTGCGCCGTCGCTTCGGGGTGACGACGGTGGCGGTCAAACGTGGGGATGAGGTCATCGTTGCACCTCCTGCCGATTTGAACCTGCTCAAAGATGACCTGCTTGTGGTCATTGGGACGAATGCCAACGTGTTAGACATGTCGAATTGGGATTAAGGAATGTTAGGCAAACTTCCACCTGCGGCGCGGCTCGCTTTGGGATTACTGCTGCTCGTCTTGCTGGGGACTGCAGCGTTGATGCTGCCTGGGGTCTCGGCAAGCAAGCCGCTGACCTGGTCTGAAGCGTTGTTCACATCCATTTCTGCGCTTAGTGTTACGGGCTTGTCCCTCATCCTGCCGGGGCGCGACCTGACCTTATTCGGTCAGATCATTTTAATGGTGCTCATTCAATTGGGGGGTGTGGGGTTCATGGTGATGGCAGTTGTTATTCTGCGTTTGATCGGCAAGCGCGTAACATATTCAGACCGCATTGCATTGCGTGACTCGCTTGGCTTGATCGACACGCGTGCCATTCTGCAATTCACCAAGCGAATTTTGATCATGGTGCTCGTCATTGAACTGACCGGAACTTTTTTATTGTGGCTGCATTGGCGGCAAAGTTTGGGCGACGCAATGGGGGCATTCTATGCGCTCTTTCATTCGATCTCGGCATTTTGTAATGCGGGCTTTGATCTCTTCGCTGGTGTGAATGGATGGTCTGGGATTCCCGCCGATGGTTTTACATTGACGGTGATGAACATGTTGATTCTGCTCGGAAGTTTGGGGATGCCCGTGCTGTTTGACCTGTGGGACTACGCCGAATTGCGCCGCGTTACGCTTCATACCAAGCTGACAGTTGGAATGGTCGCTGCACTGGTCTTGTTTGGCGCTGTAGGCTTTTTCATGGCGGAGACGCGCTCCATGGGGGTGTTGGCAAATGAGCCTTTGCATAGGCAGGTGGGCTTGTCTCTTTTTCATTCGATTGCCACACGCACAGCAGGCTATAGCGCTTTGAGCAATTTTGAATCGCTTACCCCGCCCGGGCAATGGATCAAAATGGCGTTGATGTTCATTGGCAGTGCGCCCGCTTCAATGGGAGGCGGCATCACCACAGGCACGTTCACTGTGTTAGCGCTTGCCATGTGGGGATATGTCCGTTCCAAAGAAGCGACTGTCATTCTCGGTCGTACCATTCCGGCAGAAACTGTTCGACGCGCCGCAGCCGTGTTGACCCTTTCATTGGTGCTTGTCTTCACAGCTACATGGTTGATTCTCGTCACACATCCGTATGCATCATTGGATCAAGTCTTGTTCGAAGTCATTTCTGCCTTTGCCACTTGCGGATTCACGCTGGCATTCACCGGTCAATTAAATCTTTTTGGGCAGTTGGTGATCGCATTCGTCATGTTCTGGGGGCGTCTTGGCGCGTTGACCATTGCAGTTGCGCTGGCAGGCACGCCCAAACGCGGAGTCGTTGGGTACCCAGAAGGGCAGGTATTGATCGGATGATTTCAATAAACCTCAATCGTCAATCTGCAATCGCACTACCACGTCTCCCAATGCACCACATCTTCCAATGCCACCCGTCCACCCTTCTTTGGCGGCGCGGATAACTTCGTCTCCTCCAGCGGATACCCAAACGACAGCGCGATGCGCAAATGCCACTCAGCGGGGAATTTTAAGATCTCACGCGTTTTATCAAATTCATACAATGATGCAGGCACAGAGCCAACTCCCAACTCCCATGCTGCGAGTTGCATGAACGCCGCAGCCTGACCGGCATCGAACATGATCTGGAATTTGCCTTCGGGGTCAGGAGTCAAAATCGCAACCGCCAACGCCGCGCCAGCGAGATGCCCCGCCCATTCGCCGCAAGTGGAAAGTTCTTTTAAGATAGACTTTTCTTGAATGGCAATGAATTGCCACGCCTGTGTATTTTTCGAAGATTGCGACCTTCGCCCTGCATTCAAGATGGCGTGCACCACATCTGCGGGCAAGGGCTTGTCTTGAAACTTACGTACCGCTCGCTTCAATCGAATTGCATCTGAAACATTCATCTCAACCTCCAATGATAAACTCCGGTGGTCGAGTAGCGCCGAATGATCTTTGAGGCGCATATCGAGACCACCCTGTTAATGGAACGACTGATATTTATTGATGGTCTCGACTGCTTGCACTCGACCACCATGCTCCTAAAAGTATACATTCCCTCACATCAATTGTGTGGTTTTTATGAGACTTTCCTCCCTTTGTAAGAACACGATGTTTTCTCTCATCTTTATCTAAAATAATCCACGTATAGTTTCTTTATAGTTCGCCTACGTTCCACGAGTTCACCATCAAGGAAGTATGCATGAGCGAATCAACAGATTCAAACCTAGAGCGATTTAAAAAGGGGATAAAGAACATCGCCTCCCAACTCCGCCGCGGCTTGCCTTTTGCTTCGGGAGTTTTTGCCGCCCTGTTAGCTTTTCTTCTCTATCATCTTGTTATAGTCCAACCCAATCAACTCAGCGTGGAAGATGTCAATGCGTCAATCGCTTCGGCGATGGCATCTGCCACTCCGCCGCCTGCGTATTCGGCGCAGGTGTATGAAGTGATTCGTCCCTCTCTGGTTTTGATCCAGACTGAGGAAAGGCATCGCAACGCTGAGACAGGCTTCGGCTTGGGCAGCGGCGTGGTCGTCGATTCGTTTGGCGACATCCTTACCAGTCTGCATGTCATTGATGGCGCGAGCAGCATCAAGGTCACCTTTGCAGATGGCACCGAATCTGAGGCTCAGATTATTACTGAGATTCCCGAGTTGGACCTTGCCGTCATTCAAGCCCTTGATTCGCCGCCTGTGCTTTTCCCTGCCACCTTGGGCAACCCCAGCGCAATGCGAGTGGGGGATGAGGCGTTCGTGGTGGGTAATCCATTCGGCTTGTACGGTTCGATGAGTTCGGGCGTTATCTCTGGTTTTGACCGTACATTCAGAATACCGAATAGCAACATCGTGATCCCCGGCATGATCCAATTCGACGCCGCCGCCAACCCTGGCAACTCAGGCGGACCCTTGCTCAACCGTCAGGGACATGTGATCGGCATCGTCACCGGTCTAACCAACCCCACCGAAGATAATTTTTTTGTAGGCATTGCTTTTGCGGTTCCCATCAACGTCGCAGTAGGTGGCATGGGGTCGCCGCCGTATTAAGTCGACACCTGTCATTGCGAGGGCGATGCACTTCCGCCCGAAGCAATCCCCAACCATGCTTATGAGATTGCTTCGCCGCCAAGAACAAGAGCGCGGCTCGCAATGACGAAATAATAAGGAGAATATTCATGGAACAATCAAATCGCGAGAACAAACTTCCAATGGAACGTGTGTTGTATGAAGTCAAGAAGATCATCGTCGGGCAAGATCACTTGCTCGAACGGCTGATCGTGGCATTGCTCGCCCGTGGACATATCCTTGTGGAAGGCGTGCCGGGCTTGGCGAAGACGATGGCGATCAAGACTCTGGCTGATTCCATCGGCGGTGAGTTCAAACGCATTCAATTCACCCCAGATCTTGTCCCTGCCGATCTGATCGGCACGCGCATTTATAACCAGAAGACAGGCGAGTTCAATACCTCGTTGGGTCCGGTCTTCACTAATTTATTGCTTGCCGATGAAATTAACCGCGCACCAGCCAAAGTGCAAAGCGCCTTGCTCGAAGTGATGCAAGAGCGACAAGTGACCATTGGGCGTGAAACCTTCAAAGTGCCGAATCCGTTTTTGGTGTTGGCAACTCAGAACCCCATCGAAACCGAAGGGACCTACGCCTTGCCCGAAGCTCAAGTGGACCGCTTCATGCTTAAGGTGTTGATCGGGTATCCAACTCAAACCGAAGAGTTCGTGATCGTAGAACGCATGACGGGCGCTATTCAGGCAGTTCAGAAAGTGCTCAACGTCGAGGATCTGCTTGAGTTGCAAAAGAAAGCAGACCAGGTTTATGTCGACCCGTCGCTGATCGAATATGCGGTTAAGTTGGTGAATGCCACCCGCAGCCCAAAACAAGTGGGGCTGCCAGAGTTTGAGAATTACATCACCTTTGGTGCAAGCCCGCGTGCTTCGATCAATTTGATCCTCACTGCCAAAGCCATCGCCTTCGTGCGCGGACGCACCTACGTCCTGCCGCAAGACGTGCTCGATATGGCATTGGATGTTATCCGTCATCGTTTGGTGCTTTCGTATGAGGCGCTCTCTGATGAAGTGACCAGCGACGATATTTTGACGAAGATTCTCGACCGCATTCCCGTCCCTGTGGTGCCTTTGAATGAACACTTCAACGTCCGCGCGAACGCCTGAGCGCATCCTGCACCGGCTGGATTGGCAGGTCATTCGCCGTCTGGACGGATATTTGCAGGGTGATTATCGCAGCCTCTTCCGTGGCTCCGGCGTGGACTTTGCCGACTTGCGCGAATACCAACCGCAAGACGACATCCGCTACATTGACTGGAATGTCAGTGCGCGCATGGATACGCCATACGTCCGCGAGTATATGGAAGACCGCGAGATCATCGCGTGGTTTCTGCTCGATCTGAGTCCCTCTGTAGATTTTGGCACGCTGGATACGCAGAAGCGCACGATCCTGGTCGATTTTGTGGGTGTGCTATCACGCCTGCTCACGCGTCATGGGAATCGTGTCGGGGCGGTGATGTTTGGGAGCGGCGTCCAGCATACGGTCCCAGCGCGAGGCGGGCGGATGCATGTGCTGCGTCTCATCAACGACCTGCTCAAGCAGCCGCGTCTCAATCATGTGCCGATGACCGACCTATCCGCTTTGATCCGCGGCGGGTTGCATAGCATCAAGAAACGTTCGCTCGTGTTCGTAGTTTCAGACTTTATCAGCACACCGGGTTGGGAACGCACTTTGGGTTTGCTGGCACAACGCCACGAAGTCATTGCCATCCGTTTGTGGGACCCGCGCGAAACGACCCTGCCAGATGTGGGGCACATTGTGTTGGAGGATATGGAAACGGGCGAGCAATTGTTCGTGGATACCAGCGATAAAAAATTCCGCCAACGTTTCATGGATGCGGCTCAGAAGCGCGAAGAAGCTCTGACTGAGTCGTTCAAACACGCCGGTGTGGATGTGTTGCAGCTTTCCACCGAAGCCGACTTGATCCATTCGATCGCAAGTTTTGTGATGTTGCGCCGTCAGCGCCGAAAGTGAAATGACCCGATGAGTTTCATTTGGCAAAGTATGCTTTGGTCGTTGGTGCTGATCCCGCTGTTGATGTTGATGTATTTCAATCTTCAACAACAGCGTAAACAGATCGCGCTTCGCTATGGCAGTTTGGGTTTGGTGAAGCAATCTTCCGGGCGTGATGTGGGCATGCGCAGGCATATCCCGGCTTTGTTCTTTTTAGTCGGGCTGACGGTTCTCTTCGTGGCGTTGGCTCGTCCGCGCGTGGTGATCAGCTTGCCGAAGGTTGAGGGTGTCGTGATCCTCGCTTTCGACGTTTCCGGCAGTATGGCAGCTGAGGATTTCAAGCCCAATCGTTTGGAAGCCGCCAAAGAAGTGGCAATGGATTTTGTTGAGCGCCAGCCTTCGACAGTGAAGGTTGGGGTTGTTGCGTTCAGCGAAGGTGGGATTACCGTTCAGATCCCTTCAAACGACCAGACCACGATCATTGAGTCGATCAAACGCCTCACACCCCAACGGGGCACATCTCTTGCAAATGGGATTCTTGTTTCGCTGAATACCTTAGCCAACATCACCGGCGATGAACCGATCACTTCGTTGGATCGCACCGGCATGCCAACTCCTACCGGACCCACCGAAGCAATGGATGAGTCTGTGTCCATCATCCTTTTTACCGATGGCGAAAATAACATGGACCCGGACCCCGTCAGCGCGGCGTTGTTTGCCCTGGAGCGTGGAATTCGCATTCACACCATCGCCATTGGCAGCCCCGAAGGCGTGCAGTTGACCGTGAATGGTTTTAATGTCTTTACCAAGGTCGATGAAGCCACCCTGCGTGGAATAGCAGACCTGACCGAAGGCATCTATTTCAATGCGCAGAATGAAGAAGACTTGAATGAAGTCTACAAGACCATCGAGCCGGGTCTGCGTGTTGCTTATGAAGAAACAGAAGTGACCGCGGTCTTTGCGGGTGTTAGTATTTTGAGTTTGTTGATCGGCGGCATTTTATCTTTGTTATGGTTCAGCCGTGTGCCGTGATGCAATATTGAGGTCGTGATGGAATTCATTTGGTGGCCCGTCTTTTATCTGTTTGCGTTGATACCGATCTTGATCATCGGCTATGTTCTTATCCTACGCCGACGCAAACCCTATGCGGTTCGTTTCTCAAGCCTGTCACTCGTGCGTGATGCACTACCAAAACGCTCCTCATGGAAGCGGCATCTTCCATTTGCCTTATTCCTGCTGGCGATCTCCAGCCTCATCATGGCAATGACGCGCCCGACATCCATCGTCACCTTGCCATCAACGAACTCGACCATTATCCTCGCCATCGACGTTTCACGAAGTATGTGTTCCACCGATATTGCGCCGAACCGAATAGAGTCCGCCAAAGCCGCGGCGTTGCAATTCATAAGATCACAAGATTCGAATACTCAAATAGGCATCGTCGTCTTTGCCGGGTTTGCCGCCATTGCCCAGCCTCCCACCACTGATCGTGCCCTGCTCGAAACGACCATTCAAAATATTGCCACAGCCCGCCGCACCGCCATTGGCGAAGGCATTCTCATGTCCATCAATGCCATTTCGGAGATCGATGATTCAGTAGTTAGTCCGTATTCATCTGTGCCTGTAGTAGCGCTGCTCGAAGGGGAATATGTGCCTGCGATCATTGTCCTGCTGACCGATGGTGTTACTACCACAGGCATCGACCCGATTTCTGCCGCAGAAATGGCAAAAGATCGCGGAATTCGCGTGTACACCATTGGCTTTGGCACGACCAACAACTCATCTCCTATGAATTGCAATCCATATGCGCCTCAGTTCGTTGACCCGTTCGGGGGGCAGCAATTTAGCGGGGGAGGTGGTAACTTCCGCCGTGAGATCGACGAAGCCACTCTCATGCAAGTTGCCGATATGACCGGCGGCGAATATCATCTTGCAGAAAGCTCAAGCGAATTGCAGGAAGTCTTCGACAACCTGCCCACCCAGCTTTTCACCGTCACCGAAACGACAGAGATCAGCGTCATCTTTGCGGCGATCGCGGCATTCTTCGTCGTGCTGGCGATTCTGCTGTCTCTTCGCTGGAATCCTTTGCTGTAAACTATTTTTTGTACACGGAAAATACGGATTTGACGGAGATTCAAAAAAGGCTCTCCGTGTTTTTCGTTTCTTCTGTGTACGAAGGTTTGTCAGCTCATTCAAAAATCTGATGCGGGTATAATTCAATCAATGGATGAAAAACTGCATTTCAAACCATTTGGTTTATCCGCGCTTGCTCTCACCGTTATCGGATGGGGCGGTTTGTATCTCATCATTAATATGACCCTGCCTTTCGTCTGGTCGCGTTGGGGATTTTTTGCCCTGCTCCTCATGGCGCTCACTGGCACGGCACTGCCCATCGTCTTTTATCTGCATCAACGTTTTCCCGAAACCCCTCCCGCCGATGCCAATGTCCTGATCCGTCAAGCCATGTGGGTTGGCGTCTATGGCGCCACCCTTGCCTGGCTTCAACTTGGGCGGCTGGTCACACTCTATGTCATTCTCGGTCTTGCGGGCGGTCTCATCGCTGCCGAATATTTCATTCGCATTCGCGAAAAAGCCAATCGCCAACCGCACACAATTCACGATGACCACACTTCGTAACCTGCCCTCTGTTGAAGGACTCCTTCAAACTGAAACTACAGCGCGGATGATCGCACAGTATGGTCGTCCTCTTACCTTGGATGCACTCCGCCAAACCCTGGATGAAATTCGCGCACGCTTCAGACTTAAGCCCGAAGCTGGGTTGCCATCTAACGAATCTATTCTCGCCCAAGCCGAATCCACCCTCGCTGCATGGACGGCGTCCACTCTGCATCCCGTCATCAACGCTACGGGTGTAATCCTGCATACTAACCTTGGGCGCGCTCCCATGAGCGAAGCGACCATTCATGCCATGGGTGTTGTTTCGCGCGGCTACTCCAACCTCGAATTTGACCTTGAAACTGGCAAGCGTGGTTCGCGGCTTATTCATGCCGAATCTATTTTACAGAAACTCACCGGGGCTGAGTCTGCTCTTGTAGTCAACAACTGCGCCTCGGCGGTCTTGTTAACTCTCTCAGCTTTGGCAAATAAAAAGCAAGTGGTGATCGCCCGCTCGCAATTGGTGGAGATCGGCGGCGGTTTCCGCGTGCCCGATGTGATGAAACAATCTGGGGCGAAACTAGTGGAAGTTGGCACCACCAATAAAGTCCGATTATCTGATTATCAAACCGCTCTCGATGAATCGGCATCTTTGGTCATGCGTGCGCATCGTTCCAACTTTAAGATCGTTGGCTTTACCGAAGAGCCAAATTTCAAAGATATCGTAGATGTTGCTCATCAAGCTGGCGTTCCCGTTGTAGATGATCTTGGTTCTGGCGCTTTGTATGACACTGCCAAATATGGCTTCTCCCACGAACCGACGGTGCAAGAGTCCATGCAAGCGGGCGCGGATGTAATTCTTTTTTCTGGTGACAAACTGCTTGGCGGTCCGCAGGCGGGAATCATCATTGGAAAGAAAGCCTTGCTCGATAAGATCAAGAAACACCCACTCGCCAGAGCCGTCCGCGCGGATAAGGCTTGTTTGGCGGGCATCTCTGCTACGCTGACGCATTATCTCAAGGATGAGGCGGAGCGAGAAATTCCAATTTTAAAGATGATGTCTTTAACGCTGAAGCAGGTCAAAGGTCGGGCTGAGGCGTGGCGGGCTGAGTTGGGTCAAG
>JAFLCF010000057.1 GCA_017303735.1 Anaerolineae bacterium | reverse complement strand
GCCATCTTTTTCATCGATGTACATTTCATAGTCTGAGGTTTGCGGCGGGGTCTTTAACTTCCACGGGTTATCTTTCGTTCGCTTTTCCATGGCTGCCTCCTTAATTCTTTGAACGTTGAATGGTCTCGGCTTCTTTTTTGAGGTCTGCTGCAAATTTCTCAAAAGACTCATCGAAAGAAGGGATCATATTGGCGAACAATGGGAAGAGAGGACCACCGATCTTTTCAGACATCGTGAATTGGGTGCCCTTCCCGGCTTTTTCCAAGCTGTAAACGCGACTCCCCATCGGGTCACCCCAGACCAGGCGCTGGTTCGGCACGAATTCCTTGATCTTCAATTTGAAGGTGCGCTTCTCATCCAAAGTTGATTTCAACTCGATGGTTTCGCCGTTTTGGATCTTGCCAGAGATCGAGATCACGGTTGAATTCCATCGCGGAAAATCGGCTGCGTTCGTGAGCAACGCCCAAAGGATGGCGGCATCCGCCTCGATATTCACACTGATACTGGTTTCACGACTGAAAGTTGTCTTGCTGGTGATAGCTTTTCCGTTCGATACTGTTGTCATTTTTAATCTCCTTTTTTATTTAGACGAACAGATAACGAAAAATGATAGGGTTTCACTTGGTTTCGCCCTGGTGTTTTTCCATGACCTTGCGGTTATGTTCCAGATGGTGCAATTGCAATGTCGCCGCCCCAGATTCAAAGGGGTCAAGCTCCTGAAGGATCTTCATGCGCAAATCAAACAAAGCTTCCTTATCTTTGTTCTCGGCATCCCTTGCCATTTCAAGCTTGACGATTTCTTCTTGTGCTTTTTGTTTGGGGTTGAAAATACCGTTCAACTCTGTGCATTGATGGCAGATCCCCTGTTTGTTGATCAAGGCACAGCGCTGGTCAAAGACATCGATCATCCGTCCGCGGCTGACGTGCAAATAATATTTCACCATCGCCTCGCTCTGATCCATGATGATGGCGATTTCCTGCACTTTAAAGCCATAAACCTCTTTCAAAAATAGGGCGATCTGTTGTTCAAGCGGAAGCGATCTGGAAACGCAGGTAAAGCAAAAGGCGACGTGTTCTTTGATCTCAAAATTCCCCTGTGGCGAAGTTTGGCGAATGTGCATCGCTTCTTGAAAGAATTCACGGTCACTTAATGCAGCGTCTTTGCAAATATCGGTGACATTTTCGGGCCAGCGTTTTTTAGCGCGCAATAGGTCTCTGGCAAGGTTGGAGGCAATGGTAAAGACCCAGGTCTTCAGCGTAGACTCGCCGCGAAAGGAGTCAAGCTTGGCATGGGCTTTGAGATATGTCTCCTGCACAATATCTTCTGCATCCTGCACACTGGCGGTCATGCGCAGGAGAAAGGATTTTAGTTCTCCTTGAAACCCTGTGAATTGATTTGTCAGTTCATCTGAGATCATTTTTCTTCCTACTATTTTGGATTTAGATCCTGGTTGTACCAAATGCGAAACCCATCGGGGTCATCGATCCCAAAACTACGGTGACCCCAAGGCGCATCCTCTAACCCGCGGGCGATCTTAACTCCGCGGCTGAGTAGGTGGTCATGCCATGCATCCACATGTTCAAGGTCGATGCTTAAGACCACATTCGCCGGTTGTGCCCCGGGTACGGCTTCATTGCCGAGCTCGATTACTTCGATAAGAGTGTTGGATGCCTGCCCGCCAAAAGAAAGTAATGTCCCCCGATTGCCTGGCTCATCCCAGGTGGTTGTAACTTGCATGCCTAAAGTGTCTTTGTAGAATGCCACCATTGCTTCATAATTTTTGGTATGCCGTACGATGCTGACCTGTATTACGCCGTTCATTGTCACTCTCCTTATAAACGTATAAAGGTTTTATGCAATTCGATGTGACCATCATCTCTACAGTGAATTTTATCCTCGCCTTTTCAAAACACCCCATACTAGAAGGTGGTTTAATAAAATTCCCGCTTGACCTTGGTCAAGCGGGAATTTTGTACATTATCTTTTGATGTTACTTGCTAATCACCGGCAGTTGATTTTCACTCATCGCGCCATTGCCATATAGTTTGCGATGCACCACGCTCAAGGCTCTCACTTGCTCCGCCGCATGATACGAAGACCGCACCAGCGGATTTGACTCGACCCACTTAAAGCCGATCTCTTTGCCGAATTCACGCAGCTCGGCGAATTCTTCCATGCTGTAGTAACGGTCCATGGGCATGTGCTTCTTGCTGGGTTGCAGATACTGCCCAATGGTGAGGATGTCCACACCCCAGGAGCGTTGGTCACGCATCACCTGCTTGATCTCATCCATTGTCTCGCCAATGCCGACCATGATGCCAGATTTGGTGAGTACATCGGGGTCGAGCTTCTTGGCATTGGAAAGAGTCGCAGCAGCCCATTCATATTTATCTTGCGGCTGGATCTGTTTGAACAGACGTGGAACCGTCTCTACATTGTGATTCAAAATTTCGGGGCGGGCATCCATCACGATCTTCAAGGCTTCGATACTGCCCTTGAAATCGGGAATCAATACTTCAATGGAGCAGCCCGGCAGCACTTCGCGAATGCGGCGAATGACCATCGCAAAGATCGGCGCACCACCATCACGGCGTTCATCACGATTCACAGATGTGATGACGGCATGCTTCAAGTCCATCGATTTGACGGCTTGTGCCACACGTTCGGCTTCGCCCCAATCTAATAAGCCGGGCTTGCCGTGTTTAATATCGCAGAAGGCACAAGTGCGCGTGCAGACATCGCCCAGCATTAAGAAGGTGGCTGTGCCGCTGCCCCAGCATTCGCCGAGGTTCGGGCACATGGCTTCTTCACAAACCGTATGCAATTCTTTCGAACGCATCAGCGCATGCACGCGTTCATAATTTTCGCCGGAAGGTGCGCGTACTTTGATCCACTCCGGGCGGCGGAGCGGGCGCGAATCCGTTTGCGGGGAGACTCGGTCTCGGGTGGGGGGAGCAGGCATAAGTTCCTTTTATGAACCGTAGGGGCGCAACATGTTGCGCCCTTACGCATAATCCTATTTTTTCTTAACGATCAATCTTAATCCACGAACTTCGACGACTTCGATTTTATCACCCTTACGAATCGACTCGGACCCGGCGGCTTTTTCCGCGCTCCAAAGCTCGGCATCTACCAAGACTTGCCCCGCCTCGCCTTCGAACGATTGAACGGTTCCTGTTTTCCCGGAGAGTGACTCACTCCCGGTCTGGATCGGGTTATGCCGCACACGTAAGACAACCATCAACACAGCGAAAAAGAGCAGACCAATAACAATGCTTGTGCCAATGACGAGCGGCACAGACACACGTTGAAAATCGGGCGTGCCCGGCGAGTTGAACAACATCAATGCGCCAACGATAAACGATGCGACGCCTGACGCGGTCAGTGCGCCATGCGTTGGTGCTTTGATATCGAGCACGAACAACACAAAGGCGATGACCAGAAAAATGCCGCCGAACCAATTGACCGGCAGAACGCCGATTCCATAGGCAGCCAAGGTCAGGCAGACCGCGCCGATGAAACCTGCCGCCCACCCGCCCGGGCTGGATATCTCAATGATGACCGACTGCACGCCGACGGCAAGCAGGATGAATGCGATGTTTGGGTCGGTGAGTAAAAGCAGTAACTGTTCAATGAAGCCAATGTTGATCGGCTGGACTTCGATATCTTCGGTGTTCAACGTAACGGAGCTGGAATCCATTTCGACGGTGAATCCGTTCAGGTGTTGTAGCAGGTCTTCGGTATCGTCCGCAATAAAGTCGATCAATTTGACTTCGAGTGCTTCTTCGGCGGTGACGGCTTTGGCATCATCCACCATGGCTTCGGCAAGCTCCAACGCTACTTTTCCTCTTGGAGTCACATATGGTCGAATAGAAGCTTTGACGATCTCCTTGACCTTCCTATCGGCTGTGGAGTTGAGGTCTTCACCCGAACTGGTGATCGGGCTGGATGCTCCAATGGAGGTCTCTGGTGCCATGGCAGAAGCATGCCCTGCCACGGTGATCATAGCGCCTGCACTTCCGGCAATTGCGTTTTTCGGTGAAACATACACTACCACTGGAATTTCACTGGCGCGGATGTTTGTGATGATCTCAAGCATGGTATCGATCTGCCCGCCGGGGGTATTGAGTTGAATGACCACAACTTCTGCATTCCGCTGGGCTGCCGTTTCAATTCCACGTTGAATGTAATCGCGCATCGCAGGCATGATGGGACCATCAACCGTCAGCACCACGGCAATCGGTTCGCGGCTTTGTGCGAAGGCAGATTGAAAGATCGCCAGGGTGATAAAGAGAAGGAAGAAGATTCGTTTGGTTTTCATAATTGTTTGCAGTTCCCAAAATCATTATACTGTTTGTGGAGGGCATTATGTCTGAAACTAAGCGAACGTTCACCCTGCGTGTACTTGTTCAGGTATTTCTGGTGGTTGTCGTTGTGCCATTCCTGCCCTTGATGATTTCCGGGCAATGGAATTGGTGGCAGGCATGGGCATATGCTGTTGCGAGTATTCTGGCGTTCATCATCAGTCGTCTGCTTGCCCGTCAAAGTCACCCCGATCTGTTGGCAGAGCGCGCCCGTTTCACATCTGCCAAAGACACCAAGGCGTGGGATAAAGTCCTCGCCCCGGTCGTTGGGCTTGGACCCGTTCTCGTCTTGATCGTCGCTGGGTTGGATAAATTCTACGGATGGACTCCCGCCTCTTCCTTAACTGTGAGCTGGATCGCCCTCCTTGCCCTTCTCTTCGGGTATGGCTTTTCCTCCTGGGCGCTAATCGAAAATCGATTCTTCTCAGGCACTGTCCGCATCCAAACCGAGCGCGGACATCATGTGGTCACCACGGGTCCATATCGCATTGTGCGCCATCCCGGTTATGCAGGCGGCATGTTCGGCTTTCTATGCATCCCTTTGTTGTTGGATTCACATTGGGCATGGATCCCGACCATTCTGCTCGGCATTGCCCTGGTCGTCCGCACATCCCTTGAGGATAAAACCTTGCAAGCCGAACTCCCCGGTTACAAAGAGTATACGCAAAAGACAAAGTATCGATTGTTCCCGGGGATATGGTAATAAAAAAGCTCTGTTGGGGGCTAAGCCCCCAACAGAGCGAGTGTATGATTAGAACAAGCCTTCAAGATATTGCTTTGTCCGTTCGTGTTTGGGGTTGGTAAAGACTTCATGCGCGGGACCTGCTTCTGCAACTTCACCGAGATACATATAAATGACATGATCTGCCAAGCGCTTTGCCTGACGTAACGTGTGCGTCACGATGACGATGGTGTAGTCCTTTTTCAGTTCAAGCAGCCGACTCTCGATGTTCTGCGAGGAGATCGGGTCAAGCGCGGAGGTGGGTTCGTCGCCGAGGATGATCTCCGGTTCGACTGCCAAGCCGCGGGCGAGACAGAGGCGTTGCTGCTGCCCGATGGAGAGTGAAGTGGCGGGGTCATGCATCCGCTTGTGGACTTCTTCCCATAAGCCTGCAATTTCCAGATAATGCCGCACAGACTTTTTATATTCGGCGCGATCTTTCTTCATTTGGTGGATGCGCATGCCGTAGGCGATGTTATCGTAAATAGACATCGGCAATGGCGAGGGACGTTGTGCGAGCAGCCCAACCACCTTGCGGACTTCGGTCACGTCCACGTTAGGGTCGTAGATGTTCTCACCGTCCACGAGTACTTCGCCGGTGAGTTTGACGTCTTCGTTCAGTTCAAAGAAACGGTTAAAGGTTTTTAGCAGTGTGGTCTTGCCGCAGCCGCTGGGTCCCATGATGACCGTGATCTGGTTCTTGGGAATTTCGATGTTGATATCTTTCAAGGCATGTTGCTTGCCGTAATAGGCGTTGAGGTTTTTAACTTGGATGTGGGTGTTGTTCATATTCAATCCTTTACGAATTACGCATTACGTAATACGTGATGCGTAATTTGTTATTTGATCGTGTATCTGTTTAATCGCGATGCCAACCAACGCGACCCAAAGCTGACCAACAGCACAGCAATGGTCAAGATCAATGCGGCGGCATATCCACGCTCGCGGACTTCGGGATAGGGCGAGCCGAGTTGGAAGAATACAGCCAAAGGAAGCGATGCCGTTGGGTTCATCAGCGAGGTTGGTATGCGGTCGGTGTAGCCTGCGGTGAAGAGCACGGATGCTGCGTCACCGATGCCGCGCCCGAAGGCGAGCAGAATGGCTGTGATAATGCCGGGCAGCATTTGGCGGTTAATGATGTTGATGGCAACTTCGAATTTGGTGGAACCAAGCGCGAGGGCGGCATGTTCCAAATCCACGGGCATGCGGCGGATGACTTCGTCCATGGCGCGGGTCATGATGGGTAGTTCAACGAGCGCGAGGACGATGATGCCTGCGAGCAAAGAAGCGCGCATACCAAGCAGAATCATCAATGCAAAACCGAAGGCACCATACACAATGGAAGGAATGCCCCACAACACATCCAATGAGAGGCGGACGTAATCACCCCATTTGGATTTGCCGAGATAGGCTTTGAGATAAAGCGCGATTGGTACGCTCAACAACATGGCAAGGACAGTTCCACCTGTGGCAAGATATGCCGAGCCGATGATGGCGTTGAGAATGCCACCGTCCTTGCCCATGTAATATCCGCCCTTGGGGATTTGCGAAACCATTTCCCATGACAGCGAAGGTAAGCCGCGGGAGATGATCGTCCATAAAATTAAACCAAGCGCGCCTGCAACGATAAAGAGAGCGAGTCTCATAATGGTCTTGATAACCAGTTCGACGATGTGCCGCCGTTCGAAATGTTTCTTTTGGAATTTCATGAGCGCCTCAAAAATCTCTGGAGCACCAGTGTGGAGAGAATGTTGAAGATGAGGATAACAACCAATAAAACCAAAGCCGCGCCGAGCAATGCCGCGTCATAAAGCGGAATGGACATCATCTCGCCATAGTTGTTTGCAATGAGTGCGGGCAGTGGATACGCCGTATCAAAAACGGAGGTTGGAATGTTCGGCACGTTGCCGACGACCATCAAGACGGCAATGGTCTCGCCAAGTGCGCGTGAAGCTCCCAACACAATGGCGGCGACAATTCCGGGAAGAACTTGCGGCAAAACCACCGTGCGGATGGTCTGCCATTGTGTTGCGCCGACGGCGAGAGATGCATGGCGTAAGTCGTTGGGGACGGTGGAGAGCACTTCAAAGATGACCGAGATGATAAGCGGGGCGATCATCACAGCCAGCACAATGCCGCCCGCGAGGATTCCGAATCCTGTCGGCTGGGTGACAGAGAAGATCGAAACAGAACCAAGCCAACGTTCAGAGAGAGGCGCGAGCACGTCATCTACAAACGGTACGATGGCGAGCAATCCCCACACGCCATAAACCACGGGTGGGATGGCAGCGAGTACATCCAAAACAGGTTTGGCGAAGGTGCGCGTGCGGTTGTGAGCGTATTCTGCGAGATAGACCGAAACCAGTAAACAAGGCGGGACAGCAAGTAACACGCCAACCGTCGTAACCCACAGTGTGCCAAGAATGAACGGACGAAACCCGAATTGACCGTTGTTAGGTCGCCAGATATCGCCGAATAACAATTCGCTAAAACTATAAGAATTCAAAATGGGGTAAGCGCGCACGACCAATGCCGTTGCCACAATGATGATGAGCACCACAGGCACAAGTGTGATGATAAAAAATGTGCGTTGTGCGGCTCGATTCGTTCTGGCGCGAGACGGCGTAGAAGGTCGGCTTAGCCGACCTTCTGTTTTCAAAGTGTTGTTGAGATTAACTTCACTCATTGTTCTAATTTTGCGAGAGACTCGGCTTGTTGCTCCGGTGTGAGTGGGACAAAGCCTGCCGCTTCCAGGTATTGCTGCCCGTCGGTGAGGATCCACTTGATGAATTCAAGTTCGAGTCCTTCGGGTTTGCCAAGTGTGGCAAGGTTTTCAAAACGGGAGGGAGGTGAAGGATAGGTTCCGTTCGCCACTGCGCTGAAGGCATCTTCTTTTACAGTGTAGATTTCTTCCGCATCTGCTGCGCCGTTCTCGTTGATGTCGATCGGCGGGATGACGATTCCAGGGACGAGTCCGCCGCCACTTAGATCGAAGATGCTGTTGAGGTTGCCAAAGCCGATGCCGAGCGGGTCTTTCAAAATGGTGTCGAGCATGGCGGGTTCGCCGTTCACACCGATGCCAAGCAGATCTTCCTGTGCTTCGCCGCCCGCATACTTCGCCCACTGTTCCGCCGCGCCGGATGCATCCGAACGGGTGAACACATTGATCTTGTCCGTGATGGATGGGTCGCCGACGACTTCGCCCCATGTCGTAATTTCACCAGTGATGTAGATCTTGTTATAGACTTCTTGAGTGATGCCTTTTGCCATCAACTGCGCTGCCACAGGATTCTCCGCATTGATGATCGGGAAGACCGCGTCCTTTGTCACCGATACCCAGAAAATGCCTTGAGCGGTTTCTTCTTCCTTGATGCTGCGCGAGATCATGCCAATGTCTACTGCGCCTGCGATGGTATCGGTCATGCCTTTACCTGCACCGCCGCCCTGCACATCGAACTGCACATCAGGATGCAACTTGGTGAACTCTTCCGCCCAGACGGTCATCATGGGGTAGAGGGCAAACGCGCCAGAGATGGAGAGCGTGCCGCTAAGTTCGGATGAAGTTCCCGCTTCTGACTCAGCCGGAGCGGGTTCAGCGCTTCCAGCCGTGCCACACGCCGAGAGGGTGACTGCCATTACGAGAAAAAGCGACAGCCATGTTAAAGTTTGTTTTCGCATATTGTTTCTCCAATTGTTGTTTTATATATAAATCCTATTGATTTAGTAGGATTTAGGAGTAAATAAAAAGTTCGTTTCTGACCTAGGTTTCAGCTCAAACTCGCTTATTTATGAATTCCTAGTAATCCAATAGGACTTGTTAATCGAAATCATAATTCAGTCACTGAATTATGTCAAGAAGATTCAAGACCCAGTTTCAGATAAAAGTCACCTGCTTGACACTGCCCTCTTTTCCACTATACTAACCGGCGAAATCGAACACGAAAGAAGATGATCTGAAATGAAACTAACCACCCGCAGTGAATATGCCTTGCTTGCTCTTGTCTACCTTGCCCGTAACGAAACCGAAGGCTATATTTCAATTGATACAATCGCTACTGCACAAGGCATTCCACCTAAATTTTTAGAACAATTGATGCTGGCATTAAAGCGTGCGCATTTTCTGCGCAGCGCCAAGGGACAAAAAGGTGGCTATCAATTAGCCAAACGACCAAACCAAATTCCACTTGCAGATGTGATCCGTTTGTTCGATGGCGCGTTGGCTCCCACCGAATCGGTGAGCGAGAACTTCTACGAGTCTACGCCGATTGAAAAAGAGAAGAAACTGACCAAGGTTTTCAAAGATATTCGAGATTATGTCTCGAATAAATTGGAAAAGACTACGTTAGCAGACATTCAATAAAAAATTCGCCTGAGATTTCTCAGGCGAATTTTTTATTTGCTATAAAGATCTTTCAGCACAGTAATTTTTCTTATTAAGGCGATGAATTACAGTCTAATAAAGATGCCTGCAAGGCATCAATGTTTTGTTACAATGTTAAACAACTATTTACCCAAATTAATGAGGCTTTATGCGATTTACATTTAAAACAATACTTTTCATGTTGGTGGTCTTACTGGTAGCTGCCTGTGGCGGAAATGAGCCTGCCGCAGCCACAGTAGTGCCTACCCTGCCTGCTACACTTACTCCTGATCCGTGCGCCGATGCAAATTTACCCAGCGAGGTATCCAAGGTCAATGCCTTAATGCGCGAGTTCGATGATTATGCTACTCTGGCGTCCAATACACCCCAGGCGCAATTGGTGGTGGTCGTTCCTGATTTGCAGCGTGTCTTAAGAACTGCAGAAGATCAGACCGTGCCCGTTTGTCTGGAAGACCTAAAAGAATTACAGATCAAACATATGAGCATTGTTGTGCAAACCCTGCTGGCGTTTATGGGGAGTTCCGATGCCAGCCTGGTCAATACCGGCATTACGCAAGCTCGTGACCTGCATACTCAGTATGACATTGAAATGGCACGTTTGTTAGGCGTTACCCTAACCATCTCCACCCCGGCTCCTACTAGTGAGCCAGCCCAGCCCACCGCCACTCCCATGCCTTTGGTGACTAACCCCGGACCCAATGAACTGAACCTGCGTAACGCGCCAGATTTCAACGCTGCCGCAACTACTGTATTTGCCGTGGGCGAATCCACAACGGCATTGGGCAGAACGGCAGATAATCAATGGATTCAGGTACAAGTGCCGGGGCAACCCGATCAAACTGCCTGGGTCTTTGCTTCAGTTGTAAACCTTTCAATTCCTATCGAAGTGCTGCCGGTTATTACCCCGTAGACCTTTTGATGATAAGAAATCAAAGACAGCATGAACAAACTCTTCGTTTTTGTGGCTTTGTTTTTGGGCATGGTCGTCGTCCTGTTAAGTTTCGGCGAACTGGAAACGATCCTACGCACCCTGCAAAGTGCGCATTTGGGATTTTTTCTGCTGGCACTGACGATCCAGACCATCTGGTTCATTTCCAGCGGACGCATGTATCAATCGATCTTTCGCCTGCTTGGGGTTCAAGAGGATGTGTTCACGCTTAGCCGCATTGCCACAGCGGCGAACTTTATCAATATTGTGGCACCCACTGCCGGGGCGGGCGGAGTCGCGCTCTTCGCTGCAGAAGCGCACCGGCGTGGACATCCCACCGGCAAGGTCACGGTGGCGGCGGCGTTGTTCCTCCTGCTTGACCAAGCGGCATTTCTCGTCATCCTCGCATTGGGATTGATCGTGCTGGTTCGCCGCAACGACTTGAATGCGGGAGAAATATCCGCCTCCCTTTTTCTGCTGGCGATTGCCGTAACCTATGCCACAGTTTTATATGTTGGCTATCGTTCTGCAGAAAAATTAGGCAACCTGCTGGCAAAATTTGTGCGCGGTATCAACTGGGTGGTGCGGCGGTTTCGAAAAGAAAATTACCTAAGTGAAGCCCGTGCGCATGAATTCGCACATGAGATCGCAGATGGTTTTTCTGGGCTCACCGAGCAACCATCCAGCCTCATCCGTCCGGTTTTATGGGGCATCTTTGACAAAGGCTTGCTCATGCTGGTTCTGACCTGTTCATTCCTGGCATTCGAAGTCCCCTTCTCTGCTGGCACCATCATTGCCGGGTTTTCAATGGCATATCTTTTCCTGATCGTATCGCCTACACCTTCCGGCATTGGCATCGTGGAAGGGTTGATGCCGATCGCGTTGAGTTCGCTGAACGTCAACTGGAGCCAGGCAGTGGTCATCACCTTGCTTTATCGGGCAGTCACCTTCTGGTTCCCGCTTGGTGTCGGAGCATGGGCGTTCCGTTCCCTGCACACTGGTGAACGCCTACCGAATGGGACGTAGACGGTATATTCCGCCATCATCATTTTCGATAACAACTTCAATTTCTGCGATGGGGGAAAATTCATACGGCAGGTACACATGCTCATATGCATTCGGTTCGATCCACAATAGATACACATCCCTCTCATCGGGGAATAGATAACCAATGTAATCTTCCAATGGGTAAACCTCATCGCCATATATCGGGCTTTTGCGCGGCGATGCATTTGCATTATGCTGGGCATGGAAAGCTGCCAGCGCATGATAATTCGAGAAGAGATGGTATTCGCCCTGCGGCGGGTTTGCCTTCCAATATTGAATGATGGAATTCTCGTTCATCTCGCCGGTATTGATACCATTCTCGGGGATGTCGCCCTGAATGGCGTCACGCATCAACAAGACCGTGCGGTTGAGTTGAGCCGCACTGACGAACAATAGGAATCCAAATCCCAGTATTGCCGCGGGGATATAAAAGCGGGAATGATGTTCCTTCAGATAACGCGATCCATACCCGATGACCAACAGGAACAAAATTACGAGTGGAAAATAATCGGGTAGTTGAAAGCGCCCCCACAGACGATTGAAGTAGGCGATCAGCGCATTGGTGAAAAGTGCGGCAGTGTAGATGACTCCAAACCCGATCATGAAGGTTGCGGCGGGATTTAATACCTGTATCTTTTTTGAAAGTATGAACAGAAGGATGAATGCCAGCAGCACCGGAACCCAAACAATCACATAATGAAGTAGGGTCGCTTCATTCGTGTCGGGTATATTCGTGGTGAACCATGCCAATGTGCCCACGGTGAATTGCGACGCGTATTCAATGAACGATAGCGGTTCGCGCCTGTTGCCGCTTGTGGCGGTCCATGTGTTCAGCATCCATAAAAATGGAACGAGGGAAAAGACTCCAACGTAGGCGCAGCGCAGAATCCGTTTGAGGAGGGAGCCGCTCGAATAATATAGAACAGCCAACAGCGCGGAAAGAACGAGGGCGTATCCGATATAGCGTGTGAGCATGGCAAGCGATACGGTCAAGCCGATCAGGGTCAGAGTCGCCACATCCTGTTTTTCTGAAAAGCGTTGGATCAACCAGGCGGCTGCCAATATGAATGCCATGAAAAGATAATCAGTTCCGACCATGTAGAACGTGGAAACAACGATGGGACCCGTAGCGATCAGAAATGCGCCGAGGAATGCGAATGCAAAATCGTCGCGAAAAAGTTTAAGCAGGATCGCCGAAGAAAAATATGCGACCATGGCGAAAGCAAAAAATTGAATAACATGCGCCGCAGCAAATGGGCTCAACCCCAGCGCGTGCAAAAAACCGATCAGCATCGGGTAGAGCGGGGGCCATAAGATGTATTCGCCGCCGCTGAAATCGACCAGTCCATTTCCGAGAATCCAATTCATGCCGGTGAACATGTAGGAGGTTGCGTCTGTTGAAACACCCAACCCGTAGTTTGATATACTCAACGCGAGCAGCAACCCCCAACACGCATGAAACCCAAGCAGTATCAAAAGTTTATTCCGCATATTGTCATCATAATACTTTCGGGTTAATGGAACCTTTGAACAACCTTCAACACCTTTTGGATTTTTGGAAGCAGGATGAAGAGACCGCGCCAAACCTGTTTGCCTGGCAGACGGTTCCGCCCCGCGCCGCACAAACGCATCCTTTTCCAACCGATCTGCCTGCTTCGCTTCGAGATGCCTTATCGTCCCGCGGCATTTCTCTGCTCTACTCCCACCAGCTCACAGCGTGGACTCACGCCCGCGCCCGCCGTAATGTAATTCTCTCCACCGGCACCGCCAGCGGAAAGACCCTCGCCTACAACCTGCCCGTCCTTGCGAAAATGATCGAGGACTCGCAGGCACGCGCCTTATATCTCTTCCCAACCAAAGCCCTCACACAAGACCAACAATCGAGCCTCGAATCTTTTCAATCGTCAATCGTAAATCTGAAATCGGCAATCTACGATGGTGACACTCCCCAACCTCATCGATCCACCATTCGCAAAACTGCCCGCATTGTTCTGACCAACCCCGATATGCTGCATACGGGCATCCTGCCGCATCACGCCAATTGGAGTGACTTCTTCACCAACCTGAAGTTTATCGTCATTGACGAAACCCACACCTATCGCGGAGTCTTTGGCTCGCATGTTGCCAACGTCATCCGTAGACTCAAACGGGTGGCAACGTTCTACGGAGCCAAGCCGCAATTCATCCTTGCTTCGGCAACCATCGGCAACCCGAAGGATCTCGCCGAAGCGTTGATCGAAGAATCGGTTGAGTTGGTGGATAACGATGGTTCCTCGCGTGGCGAACGTCACTTCATCATTTACAACCCGCCTGTGTTGAACCCTGCATTGGGTCTGCGCAAGAGCAGCATTCTTGAAGCTGTGCGACTGGCAAATAACCTGTTGACTCACGATGTGCAATCGGTCGTCTTTGCGCGAACGCGCCGTAGCGTGGAAATTCTTTTAACCCATTTACAAACCAACAATTCGATACTCGATACTCGAAAATCGAATATCGAATCCTCGAATATCGGGTTCCCTATTCGCGGCTATCGCTCTGGCTACCTCCCTCATCAACGCCGCGAGATCGAACAGGGACTTCGCGACGGCTCGGTGAAAACTGTGGTTGCCACCAACGCCCTCGAACTCGGCATCGACATTGGCGGGCTGGGGGCGGCGCTCATCGTGGGTTACCCTGGCACGATAGCAAGCACTCGTCAACAAGCGGGTCGCGCTGGGCGTGGTGAATTACCAGCCGTGTCTATTCTTGTGGCTTCGCCGAATCCGCTCGACCAGTTTCTTGCACATCACCCTGAATATTTTTTCGACCGTTCGCCCGAGATGGCATTGGTCAACCCGAATCATTTATTGATCTTGCTGGAGCATTTACGCTGCGCGATGTTCGAACTGCCGTTTCAACGCGGTGAAGGTTTTGGCTCCATCTCTGATGAACTCGTGGACGAGTATCTTGAGTTCTTAGTTTCCAATCAGGAAGCGCATTTCTCGAACGAAAAATATTTTTGGATGCAAGATGCCTATCCTGCCGCGAATATTTCACTGCGTTCTGCATCTCCGCAAAGTGTGGTGCTTCACACAACCGCAGATGATGGACGACCGACGATTGTGGGAACTGTGGATGGCGAATCTGCGAATTGGATGGTTCACCCCGGGGCGATCTATATGCATGAGGCACAGCAATATCTGGTGCAACAACTTGACCTTGAAAATCATATTGCCCATCTTGTACCTGTTGGTTTAGACTATTACACCGAAGCCCAGCAAGAATCTGAGATTCAGATTTTGTCTGTCAACGATCAGATCGTGGTGCGCGGTGGTGAAAAAGCATATGGTGAAATTCAAGTCACCACCCAGGTGGTGGGATTCCGCAAACTGCGTTGGTTCACGAATGAGAATCTCGGGCAAGAATCGTTGGACTTGCCGCCCTCTGAATTGCAAACAACCGGCTATTGGCTGACCCTCTCCGAGACTGCTCTTAAGAGTCTGCGTGACGCGGGTCTATGGACCAATGACCCGAACGACTACGGACCCGATTGGCAAAAGATAAGACTCGCCGTCCGCAAACGGGACCAGTTCAAATGTCAGGTGTGCGGCGCGGAGGAGACTCGGCGCGAGCATGATGTGCATCACAAGACTCCCTTCCGTGCCTTCATCCAAAATGGAGTCGTCAACCGCGAGCAGGCGAACCGGCTGGAGAATCTCACCACACTTTGTCATAGCTGCCATCGCAAGGTCGAGCAGAATGTACGCATCCGCAGCGGACTCACGGGTTTAGGATTCGTTCTCGGCAATCTCGCACCGTTATTTCTGATGTGTGATGCGGGTGATCTGGGTGTCTTTAGTGAGCCTGCCTGGTCTGCGGTCAATGGTCAGCCGTCTATCGTTCTATATGACCTTGTGCCTGCGGGCATCGGCTTTAGTGAAAAATTATTTGAACTGCATGATGAGTTGATCCGCCGTGCGCATGAGTTGGTAAGTGAGTGCGCCTGTGAAGATGGCTGCCCATCTTGTGTGGGACCCGGCGGCGAAAATGGATATGGCGGCAAGGCAGAGACGCTGGCGATCTTGCAGCAGCTACAGTAGTTAATGATTTGCAGTTTCCAGCTTACGATACGTTTCCAATAAACTAATAAGAATATCGTCTGTAAAGGTGTGCATACGCGTGTACATTTCAGTGGCGCGTTTTGCGGGGATGTTTGCTTCGCTATATACTTTGATGACCGACTCAACCAAAGAGTCTCTGAAAAATAAAAATGCTTTTGCCGCATCCACATAACTGAGCGAGTAACGCCGTGCACGAGATGCGTATTCGTAGCCAATGGCGTATGCCTCGCTTTCGGCTTCGCGCCCGTTGGTCGCTGCATAGGTCATCAGTCCTTGAAACAGCGAGCGCGCGCTCAAGCGGTACTGCGTCCGTGCGTCTTCATCCAACTTTTGATACCAGGACTCTTCCTGTAACCGCCCTTCGGAAATTTGCATACGGACGTTCTTGACGATCTCCTGCATCATGCCTTCAGGTTCAAGCGCCTCTTCTTTGGACTTTGAATTTGATTCTGACCATAGGAGAATTTCTTCACGCCGATAGCGACGATGCCCGCCCTGGGTCTTATGCACCGGCATCAAGCCCTTGTCAGACCACAGCCGTACCGTACTGGGATGTACTCCCAGTATGGCAGCTGCATCACTAAGGGAAAGCCATTCGTCGGTCATTATATTTATTCGGCTGCCAGGGCAACTTTTTCGACAAACTCAGGATCGTGCGCCTTCTTTTGGAAGGAGCCAACATCGATGCGATACAACATAATGGCGGCGATGAAGAGCATGAGCGCCTCCAGCCCGAAGACGACGAGATAGCCATGCAAGGCATCGCCAGTGATTTGAGTCGCCACGTCTGCGATGACGCCTGCCATGAGCAAGCCGACCAGGCGCGAGAGTCCGTTCGAGAAGCCCCATGCGCCGATATACAAGCCGACCTTTTCCGGCACGGTCAAATCGAACATCAGGGACAGGTTGGCGATGGTGGAGATGCCGGTGCCAAATCCGAGCAGGGTAATGCCGATGTAGAAGGCGGTTGTGCTGGCGGTGAATCCGCTGATGACGATGGTAATGAAGCCGAATAATGCCGCAAGATTACCCGTCTGGGCAACGTATTTCTTTTTCACGCGTCCGTCCAGAAAACCGGCGATGATGAATGCGAACAAAGTAAAAGTATTGGTGATCGAAACAATGCGTGATGTCTGTTCGAGAGTCATGCCGAAGGCTTGAGCGGCGAAGGGTTCGAGCAGAACATCCTGGCTTAAAATGGCGGCGAGAAGCAATAGCAAATAAACAAAAAATATCTTGGCGACAGGGTTCTCTGTAATGGCTGAGACCATCTGCTTGACGGTGTAGGTGTCTGCCTTTGTTGTAGGGGCGGAATGGTCGAAGCGTGGTTCCAGCTTGATGAGACCGATCAGTCCCATCGTCAGGGCTGAAGCGGCGACGATGAGGAAGGCACGCTCGAGTGCGATCAGGTCGAAAGTTGGAACCATCCGACTTAAACTGACGCCCGTCGCGATCAGACCAATGACCATGATCGTGAACATGGTGGCAACAGTCTTGCCGCGTTCTTTTTCGCCGGAAAGTTCAGAAGCAAGCGAGAGGTAGGACACTGCAGAGAGGTTGTAGCCCATGCCCCATAAACCAAACGCGACGATGCCTGCAATGATGCCAACCGTGAAGTTTTCGCTGATGAGAATGGCGATCTGCGGTGAGACGGCAACACCGACGACACACAAAATTAAACCAGCGAGAATGTATGGTGAACGGCGATACCCCAAGATGGGATGCCGGTCTGAGAAGGAGCCAATGGCAACCTGAATGGGGGAGAGCAGATACGGAAAGATGGCAAGCAACGTGAAGAGAGTCTTGGAGATGCCAAGGTCAAAGATCATGACGCGGTTGAGTGTGCTGTTGATGGGCACAAGCGTCATGGCAACGGCGGTGTGGATGAGGGCGAGTTGGAGGCGTTTAATGAGCATGGATTTTCCTAAAACCTGACGGGTCTCACAGACTTGCCAGGTTTCTGTTGGGATAAAACAAAGTAAGGGCGTTTTGCGCCCTCACCTCGTATTGTTATTTTAGATGTAAATTTCTATAGAACTATGTAGGTTTATGTAGAATTTTACTAGAGTTTTGTGAGGGCAAAATGCCTTATTCCGCAAATTTTTGGATGAATCCTTTGTATTTTTCAACAAGTTCGGGTGCGGGCTCGTTACCGCCAAAGTTGAGGAAGACTTTGAAGGCAGCATTTCCGCGGCGGTCGAAGAATTGAAAGGACAGTGATTCATGCTTGTCGAGATGACTCGGTTTGCGGAAGGCGAAGACGGATGCCAGCTCCCAGCCGCGGATGTGCATATCGAGCGATTTGCTGCGAACATTGAGGAAGCCGTGCGCGTTGTTGAAGCCGCCAAATTGACCGAAGGATTCAATGGTGGTCGCGCCGTTCGAGACGATGACGGTCACATCGCCGAGTTCCTCAAAGGCGCGGATGAGTTCCTCCCAACGTGAAAAATTGAGTTCATGGGCGGTATCGCCTTCGAGGGCGCGCAGGATCTCCACTTCTGGGATCTGCAATTGGTGGGCGAGCATGAGGGTCATCTGCGAACGATCTTGATTGAAGGCATCGCGGATGGCATTTTGGCGTTCTTCCCCAGTCATTTCGGGGCTGAGGGTAATATTGGTTTGAAACATAACTGCATTCTCCTGGTTCTGAAATTGGATAATGTTTATCCTTTTTGATTGGAGCGCAGTATAGTCACTTGCCCAATAGGAATCCAGATAGGGGGATGAAGATAGGTTTCTGCCCAGTAAAATTTATTGTTCAATCAGGATGCAAGTATATTTTCAACCAGGTTGATGATTTTGGAAAAAACAGAGGCGCAGAGCACACAGAAAAAACTCTGTGAACTCTGCACCTTTGTGGCAAGATAGAAGAAGTGGTTATATTTATTTCGTGAAGACGGTCAATAAATGTTCAGCGCTGACGTATGCTTGTACGCGTGTGCCGACAGCCAGAACGTTCGTATGCGGGTTGATGGCATGAATGACCTGTCCCGTATCAAGGCGCAAGCGATAGAGGTTGAACGCACCACGGAAGAAGCGGTCGATGATGAGCGCATTCCCCGAGCCGTCTACATGGAAGTCAATATCATCGGCACGGACGGCGATCTCAACCGAGGTCGAGATGGGTAAATCCACAATTTGCGGAACGAGACCAATGGCGGTTTGAATGCCGTCTCGTTTCACAGTCCCTTTGAGGAAATCACTATCGCCCATGAATTCAGCGACGAAACGTGTGTTCGATTCGTGGAAAATCTCTTCTGGCGTGCCGATCTGTTCCAATTCGCCTTTTTGCAGCACGGCGAGTCGGTCTCCCATGTAAAGCGCTTCTTCCTGATCATGTGTCACAAAAATAACGGTTGCCTGCATCGACTTGAGAATGCCGCGCACATGTTCACGTACCCCGGCACGCAAATCTGCATCGAGGCTGCTGAATGGTTCATCCATGAGCACGAGCACAGGTCGAGGGGCGAGCGCTCGTGCCAACGCCACACGTTGACGTTCACCGCCGGAAAGTTCATGCGGGTATCGTTTTGAATGGGAGAGCAACCCCACCATATGCAGCATCTCGCCGACCGCCGTGCGGACTTCTGCCTGAGTTTTATGTCGCAATCCAAAAGCCACATTATCGAAAACAGTCAGATGCGGAAAGAGAGCATGATCCTGGAAGACCATACCCACTCCGCGTTTTTCAGGCGGGATGAAAACCGCCTCAGACGCGACCAGAACCTGATTCAGCCACACCGAGCCTGAATCTGGCCGCTCCAGCCCGGCGATGAGTCGAAGCGTGGTCGTCTTCCCGCAGCCGCTGGGTCCGACCAGCGCCAGAATTTCGTTGTCGCTTAATTCAAATGAAATATCGTTCACAGCCGATTGCTGTGTGCCGGGAAATTTTTTGACGAGGTTTTGAACGAGAAGTTTGGTCATTTGAAAATTTGTTCCCTGCGCAAGAGGAAAGATAACGGCAATGCAGAGACGAGCACAAGCAACAACGCGGCAGGCGCGGCTTGGAAGTAGAACCCTTCCCCCGCCCACACCCACACGCGGACGGCAAGTGTATCAAAGCCAGCCGGTCGCAGCAATAATGTAGCAGGTAATTCTTTGAGCGAGGTGAGAAATACAAGTGACCCGCCCGCCAGCAAGCCGGGCAGGATTAATGGAAGAGTCACCTGGAGCAACGTTTGTAATGAAGTGCGTCCCATTACGCGTGAAGCTTCTTCCAATGACGGCGAAAGTTGACCCAATGCCGATTCGCTCGCGCGTACCGCCTGCGGCATGTGACGCAACACGTAGGCAATGACAACCACGAAGGGGGTGGCGTATAAAAACGGAAGAAACCGATTGATAAGCAAAACCAAACTCAAAGCGATCACCACGCCGGGAATGGCATAGCCCACCTGGCTGAGTCGCGAGAGGAATTTTGAGAATCGATTCGGGTAGCGAACCGCAAACAAACCCACTGGCAATGAAAGCATCACCGCGATCACCGCCGCCATGCTGGAACTCCACAAGCTATTCCAGACGTAGGTGCTAAATCCCTGTGAGCCGGTGTGAAAGAGCATTGACATTGTTTCAGGGTCGAGGAAGGCTTGAATACTCCAGACGAGCAAAACGCCCACTGGAAGCAATAAACTGGCAGAGACGACTCCCAGCACTAACAAGAATGCTGGAATGCGCCATTTGCCCAATGGCATCATCGGCGCAGGACGCCAATTGCTTTCCATTTGAGTGAAGCGGGCGCGACCTTGCAAGCGCAGTTCGCTCCACAGAATGCCGATCGCTAAAACGACAAGAATGCCGCTGAGGACTGAAGCCGCAGAACGGTCATAACGACCGGAGAGTTGTACGAAAATTGCAGATGAAAAAGTTTCGTAGCGCAGTAAAGCCACCGTGCCGTATTCTGCCAAGATATCCAACGCCACCAACAACGCACCCGCAGTCAAGCCGGGACGTAATGCTGGCAGGGTCACTTGAAATAAAGTTTGAATGGGCGTCCGACCGAAGACACGCGAGGCTTCTTCAAGTGATGCATGCAGCGTGCGGAAGGCTGCTCCGCTCAACAAATAAACATATGGGAACATGAACAAGGTCAGGATAAATGCCGCGCCGCCAAATCCCAACGGGCTGGGCGTGAACACGGGCTGACCGAACAAGTCTTCCAATAATTTTGGAATCACCCCTCCGCGCGGACGAAGCAACGCCAAATGCACAATGCCGCCAATGTAAGCAGGAATCGCCAGCGGCATGGCTAACATCCAGCGGAATATTTTTTTGCCGGGTAGGTCAGTTCGTTCCGTGAGGAATGCCATCGTCACACCGGTGAACATGGCACCTGCCGTCACAGCTAGCACGAGCCCCAGTGTATTGGCGAATAATTTCCAAATGCGTTCTTCGAATAGACGAGTCCACGCTTCGGGTTCGGCAGTGACGGCGCGCACAAAAATATAAATAAGAGGAACCGCTACAAATAAAGCGACCAAGCCCGCGGCAAGTGCAAGCCGCGGGCTGATTCGTGAACGTATCTTTTGATAGGTGATATTCGTGCGGGTTAATTCCATTGGGCGTTAGCGCACCATTTTAGCAGGGAAACCTGAGAAGACAAACAAGTTTTAACCACAGATAAACACAGATGAAAAGGATTTATCAAAAAATCAGCGTTTATCCGTGTTTATCTGTGGTGTATAAATTCTTTAAGGCAAGCCCACGCGTTCGATCAACTCGAACATCGCGTCGAAATTCGCGGCGGCTTTCACCACATCCACTTCGGCGAGGCGGAAACCATCAAGCGGCTGCACGCCTTCCTTGATCGCCACACCTGCGAGCAAGGGATATTCATAATTCTGCTCGGCAAACAACTTTTGTCCTTCTTCCGAAACGAGGAAGTCTAAAAATGCTTGTGCGGTAGCGGGATTATTTGCCCCGTTCACCACAGCTGCAGCAGTAGCATTGGTGAACAAGCCCACCTGTCCTTCACCCTGATCGGGATACACCACACCTACATTGCTGCCTTCAGCCAACTGCAAGTAATAGTAATAGTGATTGACCAAACCGATCTTGAATTCACCGGCGCCAACTGCTTTGCGCACATCGGTATGACCACCGAAGAAAGTCACTTCGTTTGTGATCAAACCATTCAGCCATTCTTCGGTCGCTTCATCACCGAGCAATTGCTGCATGGCGGCAACCTGTGCCTGCATTCCGCCGTTGGTCGAGCCTGCAGCGGCGACCTGACCCTGCCACTTGGGATCAGTCAAATCGAAGATCGAGGCGGGCACTTCATCCTCAGCCACCAAGTCTTTGTTGTACATGATCACGCGCACACGTTTGGTCAAACCGGTCCATGCATTGCCTTCACCAATAAACTCGGCAGGGATATTCTCTACACCTGCGGGCGCATACGATTGAAAGACATCTTCAACCGTCAACGATTGCACAGTGAGCAACTCGGTAGTGATGAACACATCCGCTTGCGGGTTGGCTTTTTCTTCGATAAGTGCATTCGCCAATTCGCTATTACTGCCCGCCTTGAGCAAAATATTCACGTTCGGATACTTCGCCTTGAACGCATCGATGACTGGCTGGATGAGCGGCTCGGAACGACCTGAATAAATGACCAGATCGCCGGATACTTCCGCTTCACCGCTGACCTCGGTGCTGGGTGCTGCTTCGGTAGCTTGTTCTTCGCTGACGGTTTCTGTCGCCGCGCCGCCACATGCGCTGACCAACAACGCCATCAGAAATAACAGGGTAAAAAGTTTCTTGCTGGTTTGCATCGTACTAAGATCTCCTTAAATGTGTATTGAGTGGGGCGTAGTATAATCACGGCGATTTGAATAATCTAGATATTTGTAATAAATTTTATCTATATCGGGTTGTAAAGAGTTTTCAACCCGGTTGAAGATTCTGGAGCACGATTTACCGTATGACCGTAAGC
>JAFLCF010000056.1 GCA_017303735.1 Anaerolineae bacterium | reverse complement strand
GCCTCAATCAGACCAGCCAACGATCGAAACGGTTGTTGCCGCCACCTTGCAAGCCGTCACCGAACAAGCCGCAAACAACCCTACCGCAACTAGCCAACCCACCGGCATCCCTGTTACTTTTCAAAACGTGAGCTTTGTCATTCCTGAAGGGCTGGCAATCGCAACATCCAACCAAATTGTGCCAGCCGCCGATGAATCCACAGGCGGACCGTGGGGCGTCTCACCAGAATATATTGAATTTGTGCTGGTAAATTATTCTCCCAGTGATGATTTCTTCCCACCCGTCATTCGCATTTACCCAGCGCAGGAATATGCAGCAGTCAACCCTTGGGCACAGAGCAGCATCGCAAAATTACAAGCTCTCCTGGCAAGCCCCTCTATGCCACTAACAAACGAGAATCTATCCACAATTCCTTTTAATGGTGCAGCTGCCCAGCAATATGCAGCCCAGGCAAAATTGATCGCCTTTAAAAATGGGAATGGCGTTGGCATGACTTCACAATATGCACAATTTCCTGGTCCTATTTTAAGAGATGGCAGCTTCTATCACTATGAAGGTCTCACAAGCGACGGCAAGTATATGGTCGCGATGATGCTTCCCGTCACACTTCCGCTGCAAGCTAATGGAGAAAATCCTTCTGCCGATGGAATTATCTATCCCAGCGACATTGGCGATGTCAATGCGCTTAACGCATATTTTCAAGGCGTTACCGATCTACTCAACGCCGCCAGCCCAGACAGCTTCCAACCGAATTTAACCCAGATCGAAGCGCTCATCCAATCCATTCAAATCCAATAACCAGGAGCCCAATGACCGACAAGATCATCACCGTCCGACCGCAGGGTACGCATATCAGCAAGCAGCAACTTCCAAACTTTGAGGGCATTTCTGCCGCAACGGCGGGGGCACAGCATTTGTGTATGCATCTCGTCATCATCCCGCCGGGCGGTAGAGCCGTGGCGCATTATCATGATGGGTATGAAACCACCATTTACATCATCCAAGGTAAAGCCGAAACCCGCTACGGTAAAAACCTTGAGCACTCCACCATCAACGAAGCCGGAGATTTTCTATTCATTCCGCCCAACCTGCCGCATCAACCTATCAACTTAAGCGATACAGAACAAGTCATTGCCGTGGTAGCACGCAACGACCCCAATGAGCAGGAAAGTGTTGTAGTCTACGACCCGAAGGATCCATAAAATGAAAGTCCGCGTATACACACTTGCCGTAATTCTAGCGATGTCCATTCTGGTAGCATGTGCTTCTGGCACAGCCACCTCCACACCCAGCCCGGCAGCGACAGCAGAGCAAGAAGCTACAGCGACGAATCCACCTGCTGAAACAGAACCCGTTGCAACGTCTGGGCTTGAGGCGGAGAACTTGGTCGCCTTTGATGAAATGGGAATTTCCGTCGGCTTCAATTATCCAGACGGCATTCAACAAGGCACAAGCACAAGTGTTCAGCCAGTGTATACGAATGTTGGTCCAACAGAATTGCCGTATCCGCAGCATGCGCGAATCCTTTTCACTGCATATACGAACGGGTCTGAAGATCATACAGCCAGCGGCATTCGCATTTATCGTGTTGAAGAGATCAACGCCCTCGAAGCCGGAGTAGTCGAAAATTTATTTGCGGTGATGGAAGGGCAGGCAGATCATCACACCGATTTCCCGCGCTTCAACGGAGCCAGCGCGCTCATTGACGCCCAGCTTGCCGAAGTGAACATTCAAAATGGGCGCGGATACCGCTATCTGTTCACTACATCGTTTGCGGCAGAAATGGTGAACGGAACAGGAACAACCCTGATGTATCAGGGCATTACGGATGATGAAAAATATTTTGTTTCGTTCCTCATCCCGGTCGATGCGCCTTTTCTCTCAGAGTTCATTGGTGTTCCGCTTGCAACAACCCCTGAAGAATTCGATGCGTATTACCAAAGCGTGAACGAGCGCGTCAACACCGCTGCGCCCGATGAATTTACGCCTTCCCTAAATACAATTGATGAATTAATATCTTCCATTGTGATCGTCGAACATTAAGGAGTAAACATGCCCTTTTATCATAAGCTCGGCAATATTCCGCACAAACGTCACACGCAATTCAAAAAACCGAACGGCAAGCTTTATCGTGAAGAAGTAATGGGGCTTGAAGGTTTCTCATCGCTGCAATCCATCCTCTATCACCACTTCCTGCCGCCGCGCATCAAACAGATGACAGACTGCGGACCCGCCAAACCCGAATATGTAGACTTCGGACCGATACGCCATCGCGCCCTGCAAACGGCTCAGACTCCGCTCGGAGCTGACCCAGTTTCAGGAAGAGTTCCCCTGCTCGGAAACAACGACGTCATCCTCGGCGTCTCGCGCGCGCCCAAGGGACGGATGGGCTACTTCTATCGCAACTCACAAGCCTACGAGACCTGGTGGGTGCATGATGGCAGCGGCACATTCTATTCACAGTTTGGCAATCTGAAATTTCGCAAAGGCGATTACATCGTCATTCCATTCGGCACCACCTGGCAAATGGAATTAAACGAGGAAAGCAAATTCTTCACCATTGAAAACCCCAGCCAGATCGAGCCGCCCAAGCGCTATCGCAATCCGTATGGTCAGCTACTCGAACACGCGCCATATTGTGAGCGTGATATTCGCCTGCCTGCCGACCTGGAAACCCATACCGAGCGCGGCGAGTTCGAAGTCCGCGTGAAAGTACGAGACCGCATCTCACAGCATATTTTGGATTATCACCCGCATGATGTCATCGGCTGGGACGGTTATCTCTACCCGTGGATCTTCAACATCGAAGACTTTGAGCCGATCACAGGCAGAATCCACCAACCGCCGCCCGTCCACCAAACCTTTGACGCTCATAACTTTGTTGTGTGTTCTTTTGTCCCGCGTCTGTTCGATTACCATCCTGAGGGCATTCCTGCTCCGTACAACCACTCCAACATTCAGTCAGATGAGGTGATTTACTACGCCGAAGGGAATTTTATGTCCCGCAAAGGAATAGACCGTTCAGACATAAGCCTGCATCCATTTGGCTTGCCACATGGTCCACAGCCCGGTATGACAGAAGCCAGCATCGGCAAGACCGAAACTCAGGAACTGGCTGTAATGGTAGATACCTTCCATCCGCTACATCTCACAAAACAG
The DNA here is from genome assembly GCA_017303735.1 of Anaerolineae bacterium. Next base: position 19,389 of record JAFLCF010000056.1, on the reverse strand, counting down.
GCGCTTGAAATGGAAAAACCCTACATGGAAACATGGTTCGAAGGCGACGGCGAATAAGATTTATAGAGCAACAGAGGAAATCAATGAAGCAACCTATCTACCTCCTACTGAGCGCATGTGTTTTTCTATCCTCCTGTAATATGCCATCGAGTGAAGCCGCACCCGACGTGGCAACCGCCGCCGCACTGACGGTTGAAGCAGCATTGGCGAACGACCCCAACAGTACAGGTCAGACTCCGCTCGCGAGCCCAACCATTGCTCCAGCATCTGATCTTGCGACCCAAACCGCTTCAACCTCAAGCGGGAATCCGCTGGCAAGCTTTGAGGATGTGACCAACTGCCGGACGGGTCCTGGCGTGAATTACGAGCGCATCACGCAGATCCAACCTGGGCTGGCTGTCGAAATCGTTGGTTTTTATCCACCCAACTACTGGATCGTTTCAACAGACGCAGGTCCGTGCTGGGTGGCTGGAGAATTCGTCACACCATCTGGAGATTATGCCGCAGTGCCAACAGTGACCGCTCCACCGACCCCTGAAGGCGGCGCACCGGAAAACGTCAGCCTGCAAAAATGGGATATCTTCTGCAATTACGTTACGAATGAAGCAGAGATCACTATCGCATGGGCAGATGAAGATTCCGAGACCGGGTATCGTGTCATCCGAAACGACATCGTCATCGTGGAACTCTCCGCAAATACCACTCAATTTCAGGAAGTTATCACTTTGTTATCAGGTCAAACCGTGGGATATAGCATCATCGCTTTCAACGATGCCGGTCAAACGCAAAGCAAAACGATCTCATTAGGCTGCTAAAGAATATTGTCCAAATAATGAAACCGCCACGCGATCATGCGTGGCGGTTTTGGTTTAACCTTCTGCAAACTGTTCTTTCACCTTTTTTGTCAGCTTGCCGCGTTCATCTGTGTTCAATATTCGTTTTCGGATCCTGAACGATTCAGGAGTCACTTCGAGCAACTCGTCGTCAGAGAGGTATTCGATCGCCTCGTCGAGAGACATTTGTCGGGGCGGCGTGAGGCGGATTTCCATGTCTCCACCGGAAGCGCGCATATTGGTCAGATGTTTCTTTTTGCAAACGTTAACAGACAAGTCCGTTCCGCGCGCATTCTCACCGACCACCATGCCTTCGTACACTTCCACACCAGGACCAATAAATAACTGTCCGCGTTCCTCTGCACTCTTAAGAGCGTACGCTGTGGTTGTCCCTGCTTCCCATGCAACCAGAGAGCCGCGTGGGCGTGAAGCCATGGCTCCGCTCATTTCATCGTATCCATTAAAGATCGTATGCATGATCCCTGCCCCACGGGTGGAGGTGAGGAACTGATAACGGAAACCGAGCAAGCCGCGGGTCGGGACGATATACACAATGCGGGTCATCCCCTGACCATTATCCTGCATATCCATCATTTTGCCGCGTCTACTCCCGAGCATTTCCACAACAACGCCGACGGTTTCAGCGCTGGTCTCGATATGCACTTCTTCATAAGGTTCGAGCAGGACGCCATCATCCGCCTTGTGATAGATCACCTCGGGGCGTGATACCTGAAATTCATATCCTTCACGGCGCATGGTCTCGATCAAAATTCCAAGGTGCAACTCACCGCGACCTGAAACCAAGAAGTTTTCTGCCGATTCGGTTTCTTCAACCCGTAAAGACACATTCGTGCGCAATTCTTCGAATAAACGCTCGCGTAATTTTCGAGAGGTTCCCCATTTGCCTTCCTTGCCAGTAAATGGAGATGTGTTCACACCGAAGGTCATGCGAACGGTTGGTTCCTCCACTTTGATGGTCGGCAAAGCAACAGGGCTGGCAGGGTCGGCTAACGTTTCACCGATGGCGATCCCTTCCAAGCCAGCCAATGAGATGATATCGCCTGCTTTCACCTCGTTAATTTCAACTTTATTTAACCCTTTAAAGGTATAGAGATAGCGAGCACTTTCAGGTGCAATGGTTCCATCTAATTTCATGCGTGCCATCTTTTGACCCGCTTTGATCGTACCCGCAAAAACACGTCCAATGGCGGTCACACCACGGTAATCGTCATAACCCAGCATGGTGACAAGCATTTGCAAAGGAGCATCAGGATCCACTTTAGGAGCGGGAATATGATGGAGGATCACATCGAACAAGGGTTGCAGGTCAGGTCCAAGTTCAGGGGTCAGACCGGCTTTCCCAGCAGAACCCTGTGCATAAATGACAGGGAAATCAGCTTGTTCTTCGGTAGCACCTAATTCAATGAAAAGGTCGAAGGTCTCGTTCAATACGCGTGAAGGTTCAGCGTCTTTGCGATCCACCTTGTTGATAACCACAATGGCTTTGTGTCCCATTTGCAGAGCTTTCTTAAGCACGAAACGGGTCTGCGGCATGGGTCCTTCGGCAGCATCCACAAGCAATAGCACACCATCCACCATGTTCATAACGCGCTCCACCTCGCCGCCGAAATCGGCATGCCCGGGGGTATCCACGATATTGATCTTGATGGTCTGATTGGTAGATGGGTCTACAAGGCTGATGGCAGTGTTCTTGGCAAGAATGGTGATGCCGCGTTCGCGCTCAAGGTCGTTTGAATCCATGACGCGTTCTTCAATATGCTGGTTCTCACGAAACGTGTGAGACTGACGCAGGAGTCCATCCACCAGGGTGGTCTTCCCATGGTCGACGTGAGCAATAATGGCAATGTTTCTGAGGTCGGTTCGTTCGATCATAAAGTACTCTTTCTAGTGACAGGCACATAAATACCCTCGACATGCCGCCGAGGGCTTGTTTGTAGTTCGGCTTGCGGGCAGTATTCTATCAGAGAGCGTGGGTTTGAGGAAGGGATTTACAAACGCGCCAATCTTCCCGCCTTGCGAAGGTCGCGATAATTCCACCAAACCTGCCAGATGCGCATTGCTGCCTCTGCCTGGATCTTGAAGGACATTTTGGATTTCCCAAAACGCCTGTCGGCAAAATAAATAGGAGCCTCACCCACCTTGAACTCAAGGCAGTGCGCCAGATAGATCATTTCCACGAGAAAGATATAGCCGGTCGCTTGAATGCGCTCAAATGGTATTTGTTTCAAGGTTTCACTTCGCCACATACGGTATCCAGTCGTGACATCGTGAAGCGGTAAACCTAAAATGGTGCGCGCATAAAAATTCCCAAAAGCAGAAAGCCATTTTCGCCAAACTGGCCATCTCTTATCCACCGAGCCGCCCGCAACATAGCGTGAACCGAGAACCACATCGTTGGATTTCAGTTGTTCCGCCATTGCTGTCAGAGCAGCCGGGTCATGTGAAAAATCCGCATCCATTTGCACGATCGCTTCTGCGTCGCCGTCAAGGATCTTTTGAAAGCCGTTCAAATACGCAGAACGCAGTCCCATCTTCCCAGGGCGGCGAAGCACCTCAAGCCGACCAGGATATTTATGGGAAAGGTCCTCAGCCAGCACACCTGTACCGTCTGGGCTATTATCGTCCACTACGAGCAGGCGCAAGTCGAGTGGAAGCGAAAATAAAGCGGAGACCAGTTTGGGCAGGTTCTCCGCTTCGTTATATGTGGGGATGACAATTGTGATGCGCAAATCGTGTTCCTAATTTTTTGAGCTTTCCAACTCCGCTTTGATCTGTGCCACATCCGATGAGCGGTTTTTCAAAGAGGTCATCTCGGCAAGTTTTGCGCCAAGACGGTCTTTTCGTTTCGCTGCCTGATCCCGATCCTTGATCGGATAAAAATACTCAACAGACTGCGCCAACCGTGAGCGCAATTTATCACTTAGTGCCGCCAGATTGGATGGCGGCACCACAAGAATGAATTCAGTGGAGCTTAAATGCCCAAGAAAATCTTCCGGGCGGCTGAATTCACGCATCGTATTCACAATCATCAAACTTACAGCACGGAGCACATCATCTGAGGCAACAAAGCCATAAGCTTCGCGGAATGAGCCCATATTCTCAATCGAAACGAATAACAACGAGGCACCATCTTTGCCAAGTACTTCGGATAGCTTTTCGTCCACAAGGGTTCCTTCTGGAAGCCCGGTAACCGGGTTGGTCAAGGTTCCCTGACTGACACGGGTCAGCGCATTTCGAACTCGCAAACGTAACTCTTGAATATCGAAAGGTTTGGTAATGTAATCGTCCGCACCAATCTCCAAGCCCTGCAGCTTATCGGCACGATCTCTCTTTTCAGTGAGAAAGATAATCGGAATGTTTGCCGTCCGACGGTCTGTTCGCAAACGCCGGGCTACTTCATATCCATCAATGTCTGGAAGGCGAATATCCAGGATGGCTAGATCTGGGTTGACCTGTAAGGCAGAACGGACACCATCCTCCCCCCAGTTTACAGTAAACACTTCGTACTCCTGCGAGCGGAAATACGCCGTCAGCATTTCAGCCACGTCAGGGTCATCTTCCACAATGAGGATCTTCGACTTTGTGTCTGCCATGCCCAATGCCTTATGATTACGAGATCGGTTCTTTTTGTACGATGAATTCGCAGACCGGGTCGCCCATTGCCACGCATTTGGATTCGTTGACACGGAATTCATTTCCGCCTGAAACCCACTTTAAGCTTTCCTGTAGCAACCCAGTAGAAATGAAGCAAACGGGTTTATCCACACCAGAGCGTCCCCAACAGCAAGGGCACTTATGAATGGTCCACACCCATTCTGTATCTTTTTCTTCAACGGTGGTTTGCTGGTCGCTCAACTGGGTGAAGATCTTGGCAAAAGCGGGCAGACCAATTCTGAGCTTGGACTGAAGCGGAAGAACAACAAATGCCAAATCTGCTGCGCCAGCTAGCGCGCCAAAATTCCGCAGGGCATCTGCAAAGGTTGCTCGCCCAGCGCGAAGAGCAAGGCCGCGTCCGCCACGAGGACCGTACATTTCTTCCAGTGCCGAACTGATCGCAGATAATTCTGCAAAGTCAAATCCCTTATCCAAATTATCTGGGGGATAGTTTTCAATGTAATGGCTAAGACCGGCAAGATTAAGAATGGCATTCAAACCATTCTTGCCCATCACCTCTTCAAGAGATTTGATCGTGATCAAGCCAAATTTATTAGGATAATACAAACCAGCATTTTGGACGGGGCTCATAATGATGACTCCATTAAATTAACTTCGCCAGATCTTCGGCGGCGCGGCGCATATCAAGGAAGATCAGGCCAAGCCTGGCCTGTTCACGTACCAGGGCGGTAAGCACCGCCTCTTCACCTACAGAGATCAGGACAACATACCCCTTAAGCCCCTTAATATAAACCTGTTCAAGCGAGCCGCGCCCTAATTCGCCAGCGATGCGTTCGCCCAGCGATAGCATCGCCGCAGACATGGCTGATACGCGATCCTCTTCCACGCCTTGCGGCAATGCGGATGCAATACTCAGTCCGTCTACGCTGACAACTGCTGATGCCTCGATATCAGGGGAGGATGCTTGCAATTCGCGCAAGCGATCCACCATTTGTTGAGTGCGATTCTTAGTCAAGCCAGCCCTCCTGGGGGATTTTTAACGCCTTAATGATTTTTAGGGCGCTCATAAAACACAATCAATCAATTTTAGAACATGGCTTTCATTGTGTCAAGTTCGGTGATGTGGAGTTTACAAAAGGGCAAGGGGCTATATCTGATAAAACCGTCCAACATTTAACACCACACGTTTATGGAAACCCAGATCCATGTGTTGAAATAAAATCACGATCTTTGTATTGACACGAATATACCCTCATGGTAAACTATCGCCCGCTTAACTAATTGGTCTCGTGGTGTAGCGGCCTAACATGCGGCCCTGTCAAGGCCGAGATCGCGGGTTCGAATCCCGTCGGGACCGCCAAATAAATCGCCTAAGGGCGATTTATTTTTTTCACTAGATCGTATCGAACTTATAGTAAAATACGATCTGCCGGGGCGATGGCGGAATCGGCAGACGCAACAGACTTAAAATCTGTCGTTGGAAACAACGTGAGGGTTCGACCCCCTCTCGCCCCACTCAGTCATTGCAGCGCTGTCTTCAAGGGTTGCAATGACCTTTTCATCTAAAAGGCAAATCATGTTCTTTACACGCCAGCAATTGGAAGAAAATGAAGACCGCAGCCTTGCGCCTTACGGAATGCGCAGCAAGGATACCAAGGGGCGTGCCTACCTTGATTCTGAACCGGAATACCGTACTGCCTTCCAGCGTGATCGCGACCGGATTTTGCACACAACAGCATTTCGCCGCCTTGAATATAAGACTCAGGTTTTCATCAACTTCGAAGGCGACCACTTCCGCACACGCCTGACTCACACTCTTGAAGTAGCCCAGATCGGTCGAACGCTTGCCCGTGTGCTTGGTGGCAACGAAGATCTTGTAGAAGCTATTTGCCTGGCTCACGATCTCGGACATTCTCCATTTGGGCATTCCGGCGAAGTCGCTCTTGCACGGCTGATGAAAGAAGTTGGCGGATTCGATCACAACAAGCAATCCCTGCGAATCGTGACCGAACTTGAACAACGCTATCCTGAATTCCCTGGTCTCAACCTTTCATGGGAAGTGCGCGAGGGAATGGTCAAGCACGAATCTGAGTACGATATTTCGGATGCGCGCGATTTTAATCCCGACCTGCGCGGAAATCTGGAGACGCAGATCGCCAATGTAGCAGATGAGCTTGCCTACACCACCCACGACCTGGATGACGGCTTGCGCTCGGGAATGATAAATCCACAGATTTTGGATGGTGTTGCGCTTTGGGAGATCTTGCGCGAGACCTATAACTGGCGCGGACCCATTCTGGGCGATATGGAACGTCACCGCATGATCCGACATTTAGTTGGACTATTGGTCACAGACATGATCAAAGGAACGGATGCCAGATTAAAGGAAAGCAAAGTCAATTCCTTTTCTGACATTCAAAAATTAAAACATAATGTCGTAGGATATTCAGAAGAAATGCAGCGACGCAACCGTGAACTGAAAGACCTGCTATACAAAAAACTATACAGACATTTTCGTGTCGTCCGCATGCAAGTCAAAGCAGAGCGCATCATATCAGACCTGTTTAATGCCTACCGTTCTGAACCTGCCACTCTACCCGACCACGTGCAATTCTTCATCGAAAAACGCGGATTGGAGCGCACCATCTGCGATCATATCGCCGGTATGACAGACCGATACGCCATCGAAGAACACCAAAAAATGTTCAACCCCACTGAGAAACCGTAACTTCCTTTCGTTTTCAATGGGGGCATAAAAGCAACAGATCAATGCCCTCTATTTTTTCAACAGAATCTCTGAGTGTATAAAGAAGGAGAAACCATGACCCAACCCAATTACCTGACCCCCGAAGGGGAAGCCAAATTAGTGGCTGAACTTGAAGACCTCAAAGGACCCCGCCGAGAGGAACTCGCCTTGCGGCTGCGTTCTGCCATTCAGATGGGAGATCTCTCGGAAAATGCGGACTACCACAAGGCAAAAGAAGACCAGGGCTTTCTCGAAGGGCGCATTCAGGAGATCGAAGCCATTTTACGAAATTCCGTGCTGATCGAGAAGAAAAATACAGATTCAGTCTCCATTGGTGCGCATGTCACCATTCAAGAGGAGGGCTTCGACCCCGAAACCTACTTTATTGTTGGTCCCACTGAAGCAGATCCACGGCAAGGACGTATTTCTCACGAATCCCCAATCGGCATTGCCCTCATGAACAAAAAGGTCGGGCAGATCGCCGAAGCCGAAACACCTGGCGGCAAGATAAAATTCAAGATCATCAAGATCGAGTAGTCAACAAAAAACCGCTCCAAATGGAGCGGTTTTATTTTTTCATCCCTGACGAGGCCAGATCGCCAATTCGAGTGTAACCCGTTCAAAATAGCTGCTATCGGGCAACGGACCTTTTCCGTATTCAATATCCACGATCGTAGCAAGGAGCTGCAATGTGGCAGTTTCCAGCAGCACCTGAGCCTGCGGCTCCACCATCACCAACTCACCCTTCGGTTCGAGCCGCGAGCGGATAGCCGGGTCAGCAAAGGCATGGCGCGACATCAAAACCTTGGTAGCCGTCTTGATATCGTTCTTATCAAATAACCAAACTTCAAGTGCTGCAACCTTCTTGGGTTCGCCAACACCAATGATCTCTGAAACGCCCACGCCATACTCACCCAAGAATTCACCCGAACCTGTATCAATGCTGAACGACTCATCGAACAGATCATCGCCAAGCACATAAGTTGTCATGGTTTGAGTAATCGGCGGCGCAAGCCCCATGTCTTCAAAATTTGTCTTCGCGGCAGAACGGCTGATCTCAGCAGCCTGCATCACCGCGGTCACTTCACCTGAGCCGCGTTTGCCAAGCAAACGATAGAGATACATTCCGCCTGCAACCACAACACCCAAGACCAAAAGGATGCCGACCCCGATCAACGCAGTGCGAAGAGTGGGGTTAAGACCAGATGGCTCTGTAACCGGCACGCCGCCTCGCGCATTGATCTCATTGGTAACCGCCTGACCAAACTCTTGGATAACAGATGAGGGCAGATAGCCGGGGTTTCCCTGCACAGCCGCATATGCCGCTTGTGCTGGGTCACCGCCCAACCCAAGCCAGCGATCTGCAGCAAGAGCCGGACTCTTATTAATGCTGAAGGAGTCAATCGCCATGCGCATGTAATCTTCCCTCAGATCCGGACGCAGATAAAAAGGAGTCGCATCTTTAAACTCCTTGGTTCCCCAGCCAATAAACAAGCCCAACACGATCCCTACAACAAAAAGGACGATCGGCATAATGGGCAACTTCTTCAAGAATGCAACGACAAATTGCATATCAGACTCCTTCGCTTGGATGCTTTGGCTCGATTATACAACGTAAATCAGACGTGCCGCATGGCAGAATGATTGCCCAAAGGGATAAAACGCCTCAGCCCCAGCCGAAAACGGATTCAGTTACCCGGGCAAACCATACGCTGAATCTAGGTATTCTCCGGCACGATCTCTTCCAACAAGAAACTTTCAGAGCAATTCGTGCATTGTGCTTCGCGTTTGTTCGCGATCACCAGCAAACCGCTGCATTTCGGGCAGGGCTTGGAGAGAGGTTTCTTCCAGGTGGTAAAGTCGCAATTCGGATAATTTGCACAGCCATAAAAGGTGCGTCCCTTGCGAGTGCGGCGTTCCACCATATCGCCGCCATCCTTCGGGCAGGAAACGCCGATCTTCTCCAGCCACGGCTCGGTATAGCGACAGGTTGGGAAATTGGCGCAGGAAATGAACTTTCCAAAGCGTCCATAGCGAATCACCAATTCTCCACCATCATCGGGGCACTGTCTGCCGATCGGTTCCGGCTCAGATTTGGCAACTGGCATTTCTGCCTGTGCTTTTTTAACATCTTCTGAAAATGGAGTATAGAACTCACGGATCGCATCCGTCCATTCCATTTGACCTTCTGCGATCTTATCGAGATCCTCCTCCATGTGCGCGGTAAAGTTAAAGTCCACAACTTCGGGGAAGTATTGTGCCATCAGGTCGTTGACCTGAATGCCCATATCTGTGGGCACCAGGCGCTTTTCTTCGCGCAAGGCATACCCACGAGCTTGAATAGTGGATATCGTTGGCGCATAGGTGGAAGGACGTCCAATGCCGTTTTCTTCCAGGGCTTGAACCAAAGATGCTTCAGAGAATCGCGGCGGAGGTTGTGTGAAATGCTGCTCAGGGATCAGACGAATTAATTCTTGCACCTGTCCTTCAGCCACACCGGCGGGAATCTTTACATCATCCTCTTCCTCCGTTTTGGCATCTTCGTTCTTGGCTTCTTCGTAGACCACCATAAACCCGGGGAATTTAATAGCAGAGCCTGAAGCACGCAACAGATATTCATGTTCATTCGTTTTGCCCGTCACTTCAACCTGAAGGGTATCGTATACCGCCGCTTCCATTTGAGAGGCAACAAAACGCTGCCAGATCAAGCGATATAGCTTGAACATGGCGGGCTCAAGAAAGTCTTTGACTTTCTCCGGCTCACGCATCACGGCGGTGGGACGAATGGCTTCATGCGCTTCCTGGGCGTTGGCAGATTTGGTCTTATAGGTTGGCGGTTCGGCAGGCAGAAAATCGCCGCCGTATTTGCCGGTCACAAATTCTCGTGCTTCGGTTTGAGCAATGGCTGAGACGTTGGTTGAGTCTGTACGCATGTAAGTGATAAGACCGGTCGTGCCGCCCTCACCCACATCCTGACCTTCATACAGTCCCTGTGCCAGCGCCATTGTGCGCCTTGCGGTATAGCCCAGTTTGCGCGATGCTTCCTGCTGCAGTGTGGATGTGGTAAAGGGCGCAGAAGGTTTCCGTCTCCGCTCTCCGCGTTTGACCTTTGAAATGGCAAACGAAGCAGTTTCGAGGTCATAAAGAAGCGGCTTGACCATTTCCTCGCTGGAGAGTTCCGGCTCTTTGTCATCCATTCGCACAAGTTTGGCGATGAAATTTGATTTCAATTTTTCCGGCTTGAACTCAGCATGGATCGTCCAGTATTCGACCGGTTTGAAGGCGTCGATCTCGCGTTCACGGTCAACGATCAACCTCAAAGCAACCGACTGAACGCGCCCTGCGGAGAGGCGCCCGCGCACTTTTTCCCAAAGAATTGGGCTGATGCTGTACCCCACCAAACGGTCGAGAACACGGCGCGCCTGCTGGGCATTGACGAGATTCATGTCAATGTTACGCGGGTGCGAGAATGCTTCTGAAACGGCAGGCGCGGTGATCTCATGAAAGACCACGCGCTTGGTGCGCTCTGGTTCAATGCCCGCAGCTTCCATTAAATGCCACGATATCGATTCGCCTTCGCGGTCAGGATCGGTTGCGAGAAAGATCTCTTCGGCTTTTTTCGCCAATTGTTTGATCTCTTTGACCACGTCCTTCTTTTCATTGGGCACGCGATATTTGGGCTCAAAATTATTATCGACATCCACAGAAAGCTGTGACTTTAACAGATCACGCACATGCCCCACCGAGGCGCGGACGGTGTAGCCTTTCCCCAGAAAACGCCCAACCGTTTTTGCCTTGGCGGGTGATTCAACGATCACCAATTTTCCTTCACGCACTTCCACCTTCTCAGGCTTGGGCGGCGGAATCAAACCAGCATGGGCTTCTGTTTTTCCCATGCGAAATAGTTTTGTGCCGCAAACGGGGCAAACACCAGTCGTCACCGCAGAACTTTTAGCGTTGAACCCGGCTACTGGGTCTTTTATCTCCCGTTTGGTCTTGCACTTCATACAATAGGCTTCCATTCGTATTCCTCCAACATGTCTTTCATTGAACCAAGACTTGCAATGAAAGTTGTTCGCTCATTACAAAAAATATCCCGCAAGGTTAAACCTTACGGGATGAACATTCTACAACAATTTTGTGATTTTTTGCAAACGCGAATTTTTTGAGGCAAAATGAGGTGGTTTCATTTGCATAAAACCGCAGGGTTAAAGATACTTTTCCTGCCGGTGTTTTTTCAAATGTTCAACCACATCTTTCACCTTTTGAGACTGATCTGTCTTGCAGATCAACAGCGCATCGCCGGTATCGACAACGACCATATCGTCTACGCCAATGGTCACTACCAACCTATCTGAGCTGCCACCGTAGATCAGGGTGTTATTCGTTTCGAGAGCCAAATGCAAAGAGGCGCTGGTGGCGATGTTTCCATTCATATCTGGCAATAACACTTCAAACAGAGAAGACCACGAGCCGACATCACTCCACCCCAAGCCGCCTGCTGGTAGAACAGCCACCTGCTCGGCTTTTTCCATAATGCCATAATCGACCGTTTCATTCTTTAAATTGGGCCAGATCGTTTTCAAGGTTTCTTCACGTTTAGGAGAATCCCAGTCTGTACCGATCTCAGTCAATGCCTTTCCAAGAGCAGGCATTTGTTTGTGTATCTCGCCCATAATGGCATCAGCTCGCCAGATGAACATGCCGCTATTCCATGAATGTCCGCCCATGCGTAATAATTGCTGGGCAGTTTCTTCATTTGGTTTTTCTCTAAAACTTTGCACCGTATAAACGGGGTACTTGTATTCGCCTTTTAGTGCTGCGCCCTGCTGGATATATCCATACGCTGTGGAAGGCATGGTAGGCGTAATGCCCAATGTGACCAGATAATTATCCGCAGCAACATCAAAGGCAGCTTTTAACAGATAGTGAAAGAGGTCTACGTTGCGAATGAAATGGTCCGACGGCAAGATCGCCATAGAGGCTTGCGGGTCACGCTTTTGCAAGACCATCGCCGCCAAACCGACCACAGAGGCAGTTCCACGCGGAGCCGGTTCAATCAGATAGTTTTCTTCTGGCACTTCAGGCGCTTGTTGCTTCATTTCAAGTGCCTGCTCTTCCACCGTCACAACCAAGATGCGTTCAGGCGGAAACAGTTCCTTTAACCGGGTTACTGTGCTCTGAAACAAGGTCTCCTGCCCGATCAATGGCAAGAGTTGCTTGGGTTTGTCTTTGCGTGAAAGGGGCCATAAACGTGTCCCGCCGCCGCCCGCCATAATAACGGCATACGCATGTGAAAAATCTGCTGCCATAATGATGCCTCCTAGATTGTGTAATCAGACTGTTCTTCACGAACAGCCACGTAATTCATACCACCAACCTGCCGGACCATACCTTTCAATTCCATCATAGTAAGGGTGGCAGAAATCTTCTCAATGGGCAGGTTGGCTTGATTGCGAATTTCATCTACATGGAGAGGTTCACTGCCAAGAACATTCAAAACAAGTGCCTCGGTTTCATCAGATGGCAAAACCCGACGCGCCTTTTTATGGTCGCCCATCCGGGTCAGATCCAAGGCTTGCATCAGATCCGCCGGGGTCAATAAAGGGTACGCACCTTTTTGGATGAGTCTATTCGTGCCCTTGCTTTGCGGCGCAAGAATGCTACCCGGCACTGCAAATATTTCGCGACCTTGTTCTGCGGCAAACTCAGCGGTGATCAATGCGCCACTGGTCTCTGCTGCCTCGATCACCACAACTGCCAGCGACAAGCCGGAAATAATTCGGTTGCGCGGCGGAAAGTTCGAAGCATCGGGCGGTGTGCCTACGGCATAATCACTCATCACTGCACCCCGTGCCATCATTTGTTCGGCAAGCCCACGATGCTCAGGCGGGTAGATTTTATCTACCCCTGAGCCAAGAACTGCTATGGTCCGCCCGCCTGCTTTCAGCGCCGCATGATGCGCGATGGCATCGACTCCACGGGCGAGTCCGCTAATGACGGTAATCCCGTTGGCGGCGAGAAAAGAGGCGATCTCTTCCGTCACCTGCCTGCCATACGGAGTGACTTTTCGGGTTCCAACAATGGCGACCGCAAACAGGTCATCCATCAAATACTCACCGCGGATGTAAAGAACCGGCGGCGGCTGATCGATCTCTTTTAATCGGGCGGGATATGCTTCATCTGCCCATGTGAGGATGTGAATGCCTTGCGCTTCGATCTTCGCCCAGACCTGGTCCAGGTCAACTTGCTTTCTCGCCCCGAGAACTTTTTCCACCAACTTTGCGCCCAAGCCGGCTTCCATCAACGCAGGCGCATCGGCAGTCCATGCAGACTCCAGGTCGCCAAAATAAGCGACCAGATTTTGCATGCGCACAGCGCCAATGCCTTTGATCAAGTTAAAGCCGATCCAGTATTTTTTTTCTTCCATGGCTTGAAATTGTAACATTCCCCAATTCGGTTTTTAATTTAGATCAGCCCATCGATCAAATGGACTTTGATGACCCGGTCTGCCATGTTGACGTCAAGAATCACATCCGCAATAGCCGGAAGCAGGATTTCTTTGCCATCCTCGTTGACAACAACATAGACATCATTGGCGCCGGTCTCAAGCACTTCGTTCAAGACACCGAGCTTATCGTTCGCATCCGTCATCACGGTAAGACCGATCAACTCGTGTTTGTAATATTTTCCTTCGGGCAGCGCCGGAACTTCGCTGGATTGGACGTACACCCACTGATTGCGGAAACGCCCCGCTGTTTCGGGTGAATCGAATCCGTGTATCTTTACCAGCAACCCAGTAGAATGCGGGCGGACAGCCCCTATGGTGAAAACTTCATGCTTTTCACCGACATATACTTTACGTCCCGGTTTGATGCGTTCGGGGAAATCAGTGTGCAAGTCCATGATGATTTCACCCTGCACCCCATGTGGGCGGCGTAAAAAACCGATCGCCAAATAAATAGACTCGCCTTTTGGCGAGCCTGAGTTCTGTTCAGTCGTCATCAGGAAGGTTCCGTGACATCCAACGTGGCTTGTTTGCCCTGGCGTTCTGCCGCAACCCGCAACAGCGTGCGGATGGCATTTGCCACCTTGCCGCCCTTGCCAATCACACGTCCCATATCTTCTTTGGCAACGCTCAACTCAATGCGCGGACGATTCCCCTTGGATTCTGTCACGATCACTTCTTCCGGGTGATCTACGAGAGATTTGGCAATATATTCGATAAGGTCTTTCATACAGAATTTCCTCTTTTACGCATTACGGATTACGCATTTGCAGTTGCGTAATCCGTAATGATGTGTCTTACTTTATTACTTGCGGGTTTTGACCGGTGCAGCGCGCTTGGCTTCAGCAGCGGCAGCCTCAGCCACGAGGGTTTCCAAGGTTTCGCCCTTCTTGAAGCGCTCGAAGCGCTCGAGGGTACCAGCAGCCTTGAGGACCTGCGCCGCCGATTCGCTCGGCTGAGCGCCGTTCTTCATCCAGTGGTAGATGCGGTCTTCATTTAACTTGATGGTGGCGGGATTGGTACGCGGGTTGTATACACCCAAAATCTCCAAAAAGCGACCATCGCGGGGGGCTTCTTTATCCGCAGCGACAATGCGGTACGTGGGTTGGCCCTTGAGACCAATACGACGTAAACGAATTCGAACCATGTTGACTTACTCCTTGATATTTTTATTTACGTTTCAGACAGGCACTAGAGGGGTGTGCGGGCTGAAATCGCGGGCTGTATTTTACCAGAGAAAAGGGGTTTTCTCCTACCCAAACAGCCTGCCGAGCCCCTTGCCGCCTGTTTTTTGCAGGGTCTTCATCATCTTCTGAGCCTCACGGAATTGCTTGATGAGGCGGTTGACATCCTGCACATCCATGCCGGAACCAGCGGCGATACGACGGCGGCGGGAGGCATTTAAGAGGTCGGGGTCGCGGCGTTCTTTCAGGGTCATCGAATTGATAATCGCTTCGGATTGTTTGAATTGTTTTTCAACAAGTGACGGGTCGATACCTCGGGCAGCCTGCCCCATTTGCCCGGGAAGCATCTCCATAATTTGCGAGAGTGGACCCATCTTTTTCATTTGATTCATCTGTTCGAGCCAGTCTTCGAGCGAAAACTGACCCTTCATTAATTTCTGAGCTTGTTTCTCGGCGGTCTGCTGGTCGAACATGGCTTCGGCTTTTTCGATCAAACCGATCATGTCGCCCATGCCTAAAATCCGCGAAGACAAACGTGAAGGGTCGTAGGTTTCGAGCGCGTCGAGTTTTTCACCTGTACCGATAAATTTGATCGGCACGCCGGTCACAGAGCGAATCGAGATCGCCGCGCCACCACGTGAGTCGCCGTCCATTTTGGTGAGGATGAGCCCTGTAAGATTGATGGCTTCTTTGAAACCTTGTGCGATGTTCAAGGCTTCCTGACCGATCATGGAATCGATGACGAGCAGGGTATCGACCGGGTTGACGTTGGCATGAATGGCTTTGAGTTCGTCCATCAACTGCGCATCCATCTGCGACCGACCGGCTGTATCGACCAACACCAGGGTGTAGCCGCCTTTGTCAGCTTTATCTACTGCGCGCTTCGCGAGTTCTTGCGGTGTGATGGACGTATCAGCTTCGACATCCACGCCCACACGCTCACCGAGTTGCTGCAATTGTTTGACAGCAGCAGGACGATACGGATCGCCAGCCACCATCAAAATGCGCTCGCCTTTGGATTTGAGCAGGCGTGCCAGTTTACCAGTGACCGTGGTCTTACCAGCCCCTTGCAAACCGACCATCATCACGACACGTGGTTTGGGTCCGGTCAGATTCAGCGGAGCCGGTTCGCCGAGTGTGCCGATGAGCTCTTCGTTGACGATCTTGATGACCTGCTGACCCGGGTTAAGCGCCTTCGAAACTTCTGCGCCGACGGCTCGCTCGCGCACTTTGGCAATGAATGTTTTGACCACACTGAAATGCACGTCTGCTTCGAGCAAAGCAAGGCGCACTTCTTTCATGGCGGCATCTACGTCGGCTTCGGAGAGCTTGCCGCGTTTGCGCAGGTTGTCGAAGATCTGGTTGAGTCGTCCGGTAAGAGTTTCAAACATAGTTATTTTTCTGTCATTGCGGGGAGATTGCTTCGTCGGAGAGAGCATCCTCCTCGCAATGACATAGTAGCAAGATTCCTTTTCAGTGTAGGAAATGCATTGTAGCGTGTAGCAGGTTGAGGGTCAAGCAGGAAGCGCCGGGTGTTAACATCCTATTTACGCTGGGTGCTTTACATCCCCATCGAAACTCCTTATACTGGCACGTGTTCTCTTAGTATCCTTAAACTCATGGAGGAACCATGGCAACAGAAGCAATGGTCAATGATAGGAAAGAGATCTTTGGTTGGTCAATGTACGACTGGGCGAACTCTGCCTTTAGCACGACTGTGGGGACGGTGTTTTTAGGTCCGTATGTGGCAAGCCTGGCGCGTACTGCGGCAGAGGCAGCAGGGACAACAACGGTTTCGTTTTTAGGCATTCCCGTTGCGCCTGACTCATTTTTGCCGTATTGCATTTCATTCTCAGTAGGTATGCAAGTGTTGTTCCTCCCGATCCTTGGAGCCATTGCAGATTACTCGCATCTGCGCAAGACGATGATGCGCCTCTTTGCGACGATCGGTGCGATTGCTACGATCCTGATGTTCCTGGTCGCCGGGAATTTGTGGTGGTTGGGTGGTGTGCTTTTCATTGTTGCCAACCTTGCATTTGGTGCTGCCATCGTTTTCTATAATGCTTATTTACCCGATATTGCCAGTGAAGAGGAACGAGATAATGTTTCTTCGTATGGCTGGGCAATGGGATATATGGGCGGCGGTATTTTGCTGGCGCTAAATTTGGCGTTCTTCATTTTTAGTGAAGATATTGGAGTGCCAAGTTCTCTGGCAGTTCGTATCAACCTGGCTTCTGCTGGTATTTGGTGGTTTGGGTTTGCTTTTATTACCTGGTCGCGATTGCGCCCACGCCATGCAGCACGCGCATTGCCTGCAGGTGAAAACTATGCAAGCATCGGTTTCAAGCAGCTGCGAAAAACCTTCGGTGAAGTAAAACATTTCCCTGAGACCTTGAAGTTCCTTTTAGCCTACTTCCTGTATAACGACGGCATTCAAACCGTGATCGCAGTTGCTGCCACCTTTGCGGCGGCTCCGCTCATTCAAGGCGGCTTGGAGCAGGATCAGACCACGTTGACCTCTGTAATTCTGATGATCCAATTCCTGGCGTTCTTTGGGGCATTGCTCTGGGGCAGGCTGGCAAAGTGGATCGGGGCAAAGCAGTCGGTCATCGTCAGCTTGGTGATCTGGTCTGGCGTGGTGATCTATGCATACAGCGGTTTGAAAGGTGACAGCGTCACCACCGAATTCTTCATTCTCGGTGCATTCATTGCGCTGGTGATGGGCGGTTCGCAAGCCATCAGCCGAAGTTTGTTTGCTCAAATGATCCCCAATGGCAAGGAGGCGGAGTTCTTCGCCTTTTATGAGATCAGCGAACGCGGCACCTCGTGGATCGGTCCGTTGGTGTTCGGGTTGGCGAATCAGATTTTTGGGAATTTGCGCATTGCCATCCTGGCGTTAATCTTCTTCTTTATCATGGGCTTGATCCTGCTGCCTTTCGTAAATGTGAACAAAGCCATTGCTGATGCGAAAAAATATGACGGCAATGCTGCCTAGTAAACTATAAAGAACAATAAAACAAACTCACCCCGAAATTAATGTTTCGTGGTGAGTTCGTTTTTAAGAGCAAATGGGACGCGGATAAACGCTGAATACGCAGATTTTTTTAATTCTTTTCCGCGCGCTTCGCGGTCCGCGCTTGTCAGCGTCCTATATTTAATTGATGTTTTTATTAATGTGTATGTTTCTTTTTCTTCGGAAATAACGGTGGGATTTTAAACTTCCGTGCGCGGTCACTGGACCAGGGTACGTTCGGCGGTGCCATGACCATACTGCATAGGACGAGTAAATTGCGGTCGTAATTAACCCGCCATCCGGCAAAATCGAGCCAGGCTTTTTCACGGTCTGCTTTGATGGGTAGACCGGCGGCTTCAAGTTTATTGATCAATTGATCGTATTCGGCGCGGGTAATGCTGATGGGGGTTTCGGGAAATTTCGGCTCGTGCGGATGTGGAACATCGAAATAATCGGTGATGCGATGAAAAGAAATAAATCCGGCGCGGATGCACAAGGCGGCAGACATTTCTTGCGGAATATCAATGGAAGACAAGGTAATGGCAGCAGAGTCGAGTACGGCACCCGCAGAGGTGACCCAAGAAGTATCACTGCGGGGAGAGCGAAAAAATACGAGGGCAGGCAGGGTGGTGTGACTCTCTTCTACGTCGGCAAACCAGATTTCCCAGGTTTTCCAAAGCTCAGAGAGGTTCTCCAAGCCATGGATGCGATGGAAGCGGGTCAACATATCGTATGGATTGGGCGGGTTGCCTGCACGCACTTCCAGCATGTTGACTGCCTGTTCGCGGCGAGAAAACGCAGAATACATGGTGGGTAGATAAGCGATCAATAACCCGACCATGATGAGCCCAAGCATGGCTTCAGAAAAGACCAGAAGGGTCACCCGATAATTCTCGGGGGCGGTAAAACCAAGGGTTAGCAATGAAGATCCGCTCAGGCGTAGGTCGAAGAAAAAGTCACCTGCACGCAGCGACCAATACATAAGCGAATAGCCGAGCGCGATCAATGCATACCATACTGGGACGAGAAGCATGAGCGCCATCGGTGCGTAATATGCCATGATGGCATCGCGCTGTTCGTAGGTCTTTGCAAAGCGCATGATAAATTCGATCAAGCGCCGCATTAGACCAAAGACGAGTCGATTCAATTGGCTGCGCGCACTACGCGGAAGGACAAAGGTGGAGATCGCCGAAAATATGGTGGCAATGACGATGCCCGCACCCAGAATAAAAATGATGATGTTCACGATTGAATTCATTGTGAGGTGATTATAAGTGGTCGTTCAAAAATAGTTAGAATATCGTCATTGCGAGCCGCCGATCTTGCGGCGAAGCAATCCCATGATTAGCTCATACGATTGCTTCGTCGGGGAGGGCACCCTCCTCGCAATGACGATATTATTTTTTAATTTATTTCGATTATCTACTTAGTTGGCTTATTTTATTTGCGATTAAATCAAAAGAGAACGC
>JAFLCF010000055.1 GCA_017303735.1 Anaerolineae bacterium | reverse complement strand
GTCCGGATTACATTACGCAACCGAAGCTCAGGCGGGATTTTATGATGAGAATATCTATACGTATCCTGCCGCTTATCTTGTCCATAACCTGGAACACGGGTATGTGATCATCTGGTACAACTGTGATTTGTTGGATGAGACGGGATGCGCGGAGTTGAAATTGCAGATCCGTTCGGTCATGGATGATCTGGGTGGCGTGAAACTGATTGCATATCCCTGGAATTCCATTGAGGTTCCGGTGGCAATGACCTCATGGGGGCGGATCCAACAGTTCGAGATATTTGACATGGAACTAGCCAAAGCCTTCTACCGCGCCAACCTCAATCGCGCGCCCGAACCGAACGCGCCGTAAGATTCATCCGTCATTGCGAGGAGGGTCGAGTAGCCCGTGATCTTCGGGCGTATCGAGACCCGACGAAGCAATCTCCTGGTCGTGCATGGGGATTGCTTCGCAGAGAATGCTCGCAAAGACGGATGTACGGGAATTTATTTATTTACAGACCTTTAACCCTGGCTGGCGTGAAAATTTATCGAATAGTTTCAAGGAGAAGAAATGCCGCCCAAACTTTCAAAACAAAAGAACAAAACCAAAAAAGATGAAAAAGAATGGCCGCTGGTCGTTTATATGTGGGCCATCGGATTGGGACTGGTCGGTTATCTGGTGATCGGCGAGATGGTCTTTGAATTCAAGCCGCATCCGATCCACTGGCTATCGGGCATTGTTGGGGGCATTCTTGGCATTGGCTTGGGCTGGATCTGGTTCCGCTGGCGCGGGGATGTGATCTGACTATGAGCCGCGTTGCGAACATCATCTCCCGCCATTGGTTCGCGACCTTCCTGATCGTGTACGGCCTGTGGGTCTTCACGCCTTACCTCGCGCCCGTTTTCATGAACATGGGCTGGACCAGCACGGGGAAGGCGATCTATTTCGTTTACTCCTTCTTCTGTCATCAACTGCCCGAGCGGTCGTTCTTTTGGTTTGGCGAAAAGACGATGTATTCCCTGAGTGAAATTCAGTCGGCATGGCAGAACACTGCCAACCCGATGATTCTTCGTCAATTCATCGGAAACGAGTCGATGGGTTGGAAGGTCGCCTGGTCGGACAGAATGATCTCGTTTTACACTAGCGTTTGGTTCTTTGCGTTACTCTGGTATCCTCTGCGTCGCAAAATTAAACCTATTACATGGTGGGGTTTCATAAACATCCTACTGCCTCTCGCGGTGGATGGCGGCACACATGCGGTCAGCGACTTCGCTGGTATCGGACAGGGATTCCGTGATACAAATGCATGGCTGGCTATGTTGACGAACAATGTATTACCCGCGACATTCTATGCGGGCGACGCGCTCGGCTCGTTCAACTCACTCATGCGCTTCATCACTGGATTTTTGGCTGGTCTGGGAATCGTCTGGCTCGCCTTCCCGTTCATTTTTCAATCACAAGTTTATAATCAGCAATTGGATACATTAAGCCATGCCAAAATCATCGAGCAAATCAAAAACCAAAATACGCATACTCCTGGCGGATGACCACCATATCGTCCGTGCGGGCGTGAGGCAATTGCTTGAGAGTGCGACTGATCTCCAGGTCATTGCCGAGGCGGGGGACGGGGAGGAGGCGCAGTCCCTCATCCAAAAGCATAAACCGGATGTTGCCGTCCTGGATATCCAAATGCCTAAAGCCAGTGGCATTGAAGTCACCCGCTGGGTTCGCGCCCATCTGCCCGAAGTGGGCGTGTTAATCCTGACCGCTTATAACGATGATCCCTACGTGATGGCGGTTTTGCAGGCAGGCGCGAACGGCTATGTGCTTAAAACGGGACAGGCGGATGAACTAATCCAGGCGGTACGCGATGTCCATGAAGGCAAGTCGGCGCTCGATCCGTCCATCACCAGCAAGTTGATGTCCACCATCTTCAAAGGACCGGAAAAAAAGATCGTCGAGCCATTGACTGACCGTGAACTAGATGTGCTGCGGCTTGCCGCCAAAGGATTTACCAACAAAGCCATCGGTGTGCAACTGACCATCAGCGACCGTACCGTGCAGGGACATCTCGCTCACATCTTCGCCAAACTGCAAGCCAACAGCCGCACGGAGGCGGTTATGCGCGGGGTGGCGCTGGGGTTGATCTCACAAAGTTCGGGCAATATTACAGAAGAATGAAGCGACTCCTGCCGGGCTGGCGCGGTCTGACGCAACTCTTTGCAGTCACGGTTCTGCCGCTGACACTTTTATTGTTGTTCATTGCATTCGGCGGGGTTAATATGCACCAGCAGGACATGCGCACCCTGGTCGGGGAACGTGACGAACGTGCCGTCCAGTCCGCCGCCGCCGCCCTGCAATCCGAACTTCATCATCGCATGGCGACCATCGCGAGCATGGCGGTGCTGGCATCCGAGGATATTTCCTTCAAGGATATATTCGCCACCACCAATGACCTGGCAAAGGACTTCAACGGGGGCATTGCCTTTCTAAATACGGATGGACACTTAATCGAGAAGACGGGTAATGACAGATTTTGGGGATGGGTATCTCAAAATCCCAACTTTATCAAACTCGCTTCCTCTTCGGTTCCCGGACCTGTTTTCTCCGATCCGATCCTTGATCCCAGCTCCGATCAACTCTTTGTCATCATATCAGCCTATTCTGACTCCCGTGATGTGATTGTCGCCGGCGTATTTTCACCCGAGGCGCTGGCTTCCGAGACCCTGACACCCACTTATCCAGCAGGCAGTCACGTGACCATCTATTTGCTGGATGATTCCCGCCGTCTTTTATTCGTCAGCGGCGCGCTCGAACAGGAAAGTCTGGAGGCGGATCATCCAGGTGTGAAGGAAGCCTTAAGCGGGAAGAGCGGTGTTCTTTATGTGAAGAAGGAGGCAACCGAACATGTGGTTGCCTACAGCCCGATTGAGGCGGCAGGCTGGGCATTGATCACGGAGGAGGAATGGGAAATGGTAATCAGCCCCTCCCTGCAATTGACCCAGATGGCTCCGCTCGTGGTCGTGCCTGCCTTCATCCTGGCGCTGATCGCCATCTGGTTCGGCGCCAAACAAATCGTTCAGCCCCTGCAAAAACTTGAGTCCAAGGCGGCAGCGCTGGCATGGGGAGATTTCGAAGCCATAAAGGAGTCAGTTGGTGGCATATCTGAGGTACAGCACCTTCAAATGGAATTGACTGAAATGTCCCGCAAGGTGCAGGCGGCGCAGGAGGGATTGCATGATTACATCGGCGCGATCACATCCGCACAGGAAGAGGAGCGGACGCGTCTGGCGCGTGAACTTCATGATGACACTATTCAAGCCGTGATTGCCTTGAAGCAACGCGTCCAGCTTGCGCAGAAATCCATTAAAGAACAGAACGGCAAACAATCCCTCAAGGAACTGGAAACACTCGCGGAGCAGACCATCGAAAATCTCCGCCGGCTTACGCGGGCGTTGCGTCCCATCTATCTTGAAGACCTGGGCCTGGTCACCGCGCTTGAAATGCTGGTGCGGGAAATCAGCCAGGGTAATGCTTTGATCGTGGAATTTCAAAAGACAGGCAATGAACGCCGCCTTTCGCGCGAAGCGGAATTATCGCTCTATCGCATTGCGCAGGAAGCGCTCAATAACGTGGTAAAACATTCCAGGGCGACCCGCGCCGACCTGTCCATCCGTTATACTGATTCGGAAATAACAATGATGATCTCCGACAACGGTAACGGTTTCACCACTCCCGCCAGTCCGACTGAATTCGCTCCCAACGGACACTTTGGATTGCTCGGTATTCACGAGCGTGCCGACTTGATCGGGGCAAGGCTTGAGATTGATTCCACCCTGGGACGTGGGACCAGTCTTGAGGTCCGATTGTGAAGCGATAAAACTCATAAGCCATTTTGCTTACCGATTTCCCCGCCATCCTGCGCTCATGCAGAGGCGGGGTTTTGCTTATCATGGTGTCATACCTTTATCGAACAGGAAGACTTATGACCACTGACACTGTCAATCCCCGCTTTCCCTCCCAAACAGAACGATTGAAAATATTTTTACACGCGCTCCTGTTCGTGCTTGGATTCTCGCTGGTCTTTGTGATCGGCTGGGGCGGCTCGGTGACGGCGCTGGGACAATTGTTCGGCGCATACAAACGGGTCATCGCCCAATTGGGCGGCGTGATCGTGATTATGTTTGGATTGGCGACTCTGGAAGTGATCCGTATCCCGTGGTTCTATGCGGATACGCGCGCCCAATACTCGGGTCAACGCGGGACGTATGGCGGCTCGGCCTTGATGGGCATTTTCTTCGCTGCGGGTTGGAGTCCGTGCATTGGCGCGACCCTGGGTGCGATCCTGACGATGGGTCTCAGCCAGCAAACGGTCGGACAGGCGATGTGGCTTTCCTCAGGCTATTCGCTTGGTTTGGGAATTCCGTTCCTGGTGATGGCGCTTGGTCTGGAACGCGCTTCAGGCTGGCTCAAGCGCATGAGACCGTATCAAAAATATTTCAAGATTGCCAGCGGCGTTTTCATCATTACCATTGGCGTTCTGCTTCTCACGAACACCATGAGTCTGATTGCGATCTGGGCATTCAAGAACGGTCTGTACATAGAGAAGTTCACCCTGTTCTCCGCCGCGCCGACATACTTCACCGCCGTCATTGCCGGACTATTGTCATTTCTTTCGCCCTGCGTCCTGCCGCTTGTGCCTGCCTATCTTGGTTATCTGAGCGGGCACACGATACAAAGATCATAATATTTTTAGAGAAGATACCCTTATGGATTCCCCCATTAATTCGGAAGATACCATTACCTTTAAACGAACCCATTTTTATTCGGTCCTGGTGATACTGGCTTTCGCGATTGGCATCTTGACGGGTTATGTTGTCTGGGGGCTTGCGCCCCGTTCACAACAAGCAATTATCAATAACCCACCTGTTGCCCAGGGACCCATTGTCGAAGCGCCGGCAGCGACCCAAGCGCCGCAATTCACGCGCTATGACATCCCTTTCGAAGGTTTTCCAAGCCAGGGACCAGAGGATGCGTCCATCGTAATCGTCGAGTTCAGCGACTTTCAATGCCCGTTCTGCAAACGCTTCCAGGACGAGACGGCTGAACAATTGCTGGCGGCGTATCCCGGTCAAATCCGTTTTGTCTATCGTCATCTTCCCCTGACATCTATTCATCCCGAAGCCTTTCCATCGGCGGAGGCCTCGATGTGCGCCAATGAACAGGATGCCTTCTGGGATTATCATGACAGGATTTTTAAGAATCAGGACAGACTTGGGCGTGAGTTATACCTGCAGATCGCCGCTGATCTCAATTTGGATGCTGTCACTTTCGAGGAGTGTCTCAATTTGGGCAAACATAAGAACGCGATCCAACAGGATATGGATTTTGCGCTCAACCTTGGCGTTCAATCCACCCCGACATTTTTCATCAACGGGCTGGCAATCGTTGGCGCACAACCCCTTGAAGCATTCAAGCAGATCATCGATCTTGAGCTGGCTGGAAAAATTCCATGAAACAGGTCATCAATATATCCTTGTTTCTGTTTCTGACACTGACCGCCTGCCAGAGCAGCGCCGAAGAGATTACGGGCAAAGAGATTTCAACCACTGATGGTTCTTATAAGGACATCACCCCTGCCGAATTGGATACGATGTTGAGTAACAGGGAATTCATCCTTGTCAATGTGCATATTCCTTTTGCGGGAAACATTGCCGATACAGACCTATCCATTCCCTACGACCAGATCAGTGCGCCAGAAAATCTGACGCAATTGCCAGCGGATAAAGATGCAAAGATCATTCTGTACTGTCGCAGTGGTCGCATGAGCGCAATCGCTGCGACGGAACTTGTTTCGCTGGGGTATACCAATATCTGGAATCTCGAAGGCGGCATGGTCTCATGGGAGCAGGCAGGATATTCGATTGAGAAGTAAGCAGAATTGCCTATGGAAGCAGCAGTAATATGGCTCTCGTTGAGGCTGTCTTTTAATTGCTTAATTCAAAGAAAAGGAGACCCTCTTATGACAACCACTGTGCATGACCCCGTCTGCCATATGGATATTGACCCCACCACCGCTGCCGGCACATCCGAATACAAAGGGCAAACCTACTACTTTTGCTCTCTTGGCTGCAAGAAGGCGTTTGACAAGGAACCCGAAAAGTATCTCGGCAAAACTGATGAACACGCGCATCAACATTAATTCATCCTCTTCTCCTCAGGTAACCTGCCCGCCGGGCAGGTTATTTTATTTTCAGACAATTTGCCGAAACAAAATCTTCAATCACTCTTTGCCGTGCCTTTACACATTCTTTAATCACGCCGGGTATTCTTGGATCATCAAGAAAGGAGCAAATCATGTTTCTCATGTGGATCGTCCCATTATTACTTGTCGGTTTGATCATCTATGGTGTTTCTGGCAATAACTTGGTCAATGCGCTCAAGCCTGTTACAAGCCGTACTTGCCCCCAGTGTGGACAGGCAACGCAAAATGACTGGAAAAATTGCCCGCACTGCGGGCAAACTTTATGAAAGGAAGTCAAAATGAAAAAAGTTAACTGGTGGATCGTTGGCATCGTGGCTGTCATTGCCGTTCTGTTCTTCTTCGGAGGCGGCATGATGTATGGCGGCTGGGGTAACCGTGGCTACGGAATGATGGGTGGTTATGGCATGATGGGCGGTTACGGCGGTCACATGGGGTGGGGCTTCTCACCCTTCGGATGGTCCGGCATGATCTTCATGTGGCTGATCCCGATTGGCATCGTTGCGCTTGTTGTGTATGGCGTCGCGGCGCTGGTGAAGAATACGGGCAATCCTCCGCAATCTGCGTCTCAGGCATCATGCTCAAACTGTGGAAAAGGTGTTCAAACTGATTGGCAGAATTGTCCCTACTGCAGTAATGCCTTGAAATAAGATCACCCTCACGTTCTCAAAGTAGCCTATTGGAAGATAGGCTATTTTGCTTATATACCATTAGGCTGAAAATCGCTCATACACAGCGTCAAAAGGATATACACTATTGGCATCTTTAATAAGGTAGGTAACCATGACTGTTCGTGACCCTGTATGTGGAATGGAAATCGAACCCCAAAACGCCTTCGCTCATCGCGAACACATGGGGCAGACATTTTATTTTTGCTCACAATCCTGTGTGGATCAATTTGACAAGGAACCGCACCATTATGTGATGACTTCGGCTACAACCGGCTTCAACCCTGGGAGGACTCTGTCACGCATCGAACTACCCGTAGCCGATCTGCCGTTTTACAAGCCTGTCACCACCCTGGAATCTGGTTTGCGCGCCCTGGAAGGCGTTCATCAAGTAACCACCAATGCAGGTGCAGGTGTGTTGCAAGTCGAATATGATTCCAAAAAGGTGAACATTCCGCAAATGGCGGCAGTGATCCGCTCGGCGGGGTTTCAACCAGGTGGGTCCAACGTCAAGATCGGAATCGAGAACCTGCGCTGTGCCTCCTGCGTGAAGTTCATCGAGGATGAACTGAAATCCACGGAAGGTGTTTTGAGTGCAACGGTCAACATCGCCACGCAGGAAGCGAGCGTGGATTATCTCCCCCAAAAGACGACCCTTGCACAATTGAATGCGGCTATCGAGGCTTGGGGATACAAGCCTCGTCAAGCCATTAGCGACGCACCAGTGGATAAACAGGAAGAGGCGCACGCCCGTGAATATCGCCGCCTGATGAGAATGTTCTGGTTCTCGGCAATTGTGTCTGTGCCTGTATTGCTGTTCGCATACCCGCAGTATGTCCCTCTAATCCGGGATCTGTCAATGGAAACCATCCGCTGGGCGTGGATCCTTTCTGCCGTTGCAACATTGCCCGTACTGTTCTACTCAGGTTATGACTTCTTCACAGGCGCATGGGCGGCATTCAAGCATCGTTCCGCCAACATGAACACATTGATCGCGCTGGGCACAGGCGCGGCGTGGTTGTATTCGACGTTTGCCATCGCATTTCCGTCCGTGTTTCCCGAAGGGACATCTGAGCCGTTTTACGATGTTGTGGCAGTGGTGATTGCGTTGGTTGTGTTAGGGCAGGCGCTTGAACTGCGCGCCAAGGGGCAATCCAGCGCGGCTATCAAAAAGTTATTGGGTTTACAGGCGAAGACTGCCCGCGTGATTCGGGATGGCAAGGAAATGGATCTGCCTGTTGAAGAAGTGCTGGTCGGCGACGTGATCCAAGTTCGACCTGGTGAGAAAGTGCCAGTGGATGGCGTAATCGTCGAAGGAAGTTCTGCGGTGGATGAGTCCATGCTGACGGGTGAGTCACTGCCTGTTTCCAAGAAACAGGGGGATGAGGTCATCGGAGCGACCTTGAACAAAACAGGCGCGTTCAAATTCCGTGCCACAAAAGTTGGCAAAGACACGGCTCTCGCGCAAATCGTGAAGATGGTACAGGACGCGCAGAACTCGAAAGCGCCGATTGCTCGTCTTGCCGATACCATCTCTGGATATTTCGTACCCATCGTGATGATTCTCGCCGTATGGACGTTCGTCATTTGGTTCGTGATTGGACCTCAACCGCAGTTGGTGTACGCGCTCGTTACCAGTGTGACCGTGCTCATCATTGCCTGTCCATGTGCTTTGGGTCTTGCCACGCCCATGAGCCTGATGGTTGGCATTGGCAAAGGCGCGGAGCATGGAATTCTGATCCGCTCGGGTGAAGCGCTTCAAACTGCGCGTGCGATTCAAACGGTTGTGTTGGATAAGACAGGGACGATCACGAAGGGCAAGCCTGAGTTGACGGATGTAATACTCAGTGATCCCCCTTCGGGGACTTCGCAGTCATCAGTTATCAGTGATCAGTTGTTGAAGTTAGCCGCGTCGGTGGAAAAAGTGAGTGAGCACCCATTGGCGCAGGCGATTGTCGAAGGCGCGCAGGCTCGTAAACTGGAACTCGTAGAAGTCAAAGACTTTGAAGCCATTCCTGGTCACGGCGTTTCGGCAAAAGTTGAAAACAAACAAATCTTGATCGGCAATCTCAAATTGATGAACCACGAAAAGATCGCGCTTGGTTCACTCGAAGAAAAATCAAAATCCCTTGCCGATGATGGCAAGACGCCCATGTTTATCGCGCTCGATGGCAAAGCCGCAGGCATCATTGCCGTTGCGGATACGGTCAAGGAAGATTCTGCCGAGGCGATCAAACACTTGCAAAGTATGGGTATCGAAGTCGTGATGATCACAGGCGACAACCGCCGCACCGCCGAAGCGATTGCGCGCAAAGTTGGCGTCACCCGCGTGCTGGCGGAAGTCCTTCCTGAAGATAAGGCAAACAATATTCACCTGCTTCAAGCAGAAGGTAAAAAAGTCGCGATGGTTGGCGATGGTATCAACGACGCACCTGCGCTCGCGCAAGCCGATGTCGGTCTTGCCATCGGCACAGGTACCGACGTTGCCATCGAAGCCTCGGATATTACGCTCATCAAAGCCAGTCTCAAAGGTGTGGTCACCGCCATCGAAGTCAGCCGCGCCACGATGACCAACATCTACCAAAACCTTTTCGGCGCGTTCATCTACAACACGCTTGGCATCCCCGTTGCAATGGGGTTGCTCTTCCCCTTCTTCAGCTTGCTGCTCAGTCCGCTCATTGCAGGCGCGGCGATGGCTTTCTCGTCCGTGACCGTTGTTGGCAATGCCAATCGCCTGCGTGGGTTCAAACCAAAGTTTAGTGCAAGGTGATGAACTATGAAAATTGAACTGCTTTATATTGACGATTGCCCATCCTGGGAAACAGGATTGCAATACCTGAAATCCGCCTTGTTGCAGGAAGGCATCGTTGGAGACGTTGATCTGGTAAAAGTTAACGATGATGTCGAAGCAACGCATTTCAAGTTTCTTGGCTCGCCATCTTTCCTTGTGAATGGAAGTGATCTCTGGCAGGAAACGCGCGAGACCTTTGCATTGAGTTGTCGAGTCTATGCCACACCCACAGGAATTAAAGGCTTCCCCACTGTAAGTATGTTGCGTGAAAAATTGCATTCGCTGGATGAAAAAGATTTATGAACAATTCCCGTTTTTCGACTTGGCTGACTTGGGCTTTAGTCCTCGGACTGATTTGGACTGTAGCTTCGCGCGTCTCGCCCGATCAACCTCTGGCACAGCCCGGCGCTGTGGCAAAGGAAGGTTTTGCCGCCCCCGACTTTACCCTCGACCTGCTAGGCGGCGATAAAGTTTCACTTTCCGATTTGCGCGGCAAGGTCGTGCTGGTCAACTTCTGGACCTCATGGTGTCCGCCATGCAGATTGGAAATGCCAGCGATTGAAAAAACGTATCGCAGTTATAAGGACCTTGGATTTGTGGTGATCGGATTGAACCTCACCGCACAGGACTCGGAACAAGCGGCGGCTGAGTTTGCCAAAGAAGTCGGCATTACCTTTCCCATCGCGCTCGACCGCGATAACGCAGTAGGCAACTTATATCGCAATACTGCCCTGCCTACTTCGTTTTTTATTGACCGCAACGGCGTAATCCGCTCGGTCATTGTCGGCGGACCGATGAGCGAAGCGCTGATCCAATCCAAAGTCGAAGAGCTGTTGCGAGAGGGCGAATAATGTTTCCGTATCTTCGTTTGGGATCCTTCTTGCTTCAAATGCCCCTGCTCGCCCTGGTCATCGGCTTTTGGATTGCGACAACGTTCATCGAACGCGAAGCCGCCCGTCTCGGTCTGAACAAGGAGAAAATCAACAATCTGATCGGGTACGGTCTGGTCGGTGGGATTCTCGGCGCAAGGCTCGTGTATGCGGCGCAATATGCCTCGGTCTATCTGGCGAACCCGCTTGGTCTGTTTTCGTTGAGCACAAGCACGCTCTCGCCTGTCGGGGGATTCGTGATCGGCTTTGGCGCGGCAACGCTGTACGCATATCGCCAGAAACTTCCACTCCGCCAAACGCTGGATGCGCTCACGCCTGGGTTATCGTTTTTCATGATCGCCGTGGGCGTGTCGCACCTTTTGAGCGGAAACGCCTATGGCTCACCGTCGCGCGTTCCTTGGGCGATGTATTTATGGTCCGACTATCGCCACCCATCTCAACTATATGAAATTTTCCTTGCGCTGGTCGTGTTCACGATTGTCCTTCCAAAAATGATTCCAGCCCATGCGCCAGGTGTGAGGTTTGTCCAATTTATCGCTCTCTCTGCAATAACGCGTGTGTTTCTCGAAGCCTTTCGCGGCGACAGCGCCCTCTGGCTGGATGGCTACCGCGCCGCGCAGGTGATGGGTCTGGTCATTCTTATAGGTTGCATTGTCTTATTGCAACAATGGGAAAGGATGGAGCAAAATGAGTCAAGCCTCCAATGAAAAGCGTTACATCCCCGCCTTGAGTTTTCACTGGCTCACGCCGTTGTATGATCCATTGCTCAAATGGGTCATGCGCGAAGAGACCTTCAAACGACGTCTCATTGAACTGGCAAACATTCAGCCGCACATGAAGGTTCTCGATCTCGGTTGCGGCACTGGCACGCTGACTCTCTTACTCAAGCAAGCGCATCCAACAGCCAAAGTCACAGGCATGGATGGTGATTCACAAGTGTTGGACATCGCGCGAGATAAATCTCGCGGTACTGACATTCAATGGGATGAAGGACTCGCTTCCTCCCTCCCGTATCCTGATTCTGCCTTCGATAGAGTGGTCACCAGCCTGGTCATTCATCACCTCGTCACCGACGACAAACGCCGCGCGTTCAAAGAAATTTACCGTGTGCTAAAACCAAACGGCGAATTGCACATTCTCGACTTCGGCGCGCCGCATTCTTCGCTCACCCGCTTCATGACGAAGTACATGCGCCGTCTCGAAGAGACGGCAGACAACTTCGACGGGTTGATCCCGCGCTTCGCAACAGAGGCAGGTTTCGGCGGAGTCAAAGAAGCGGAGAATTTCGTCACGGTGTTCGGTCCGTTATCCATCATCCAAGCAGTGAAAGGAACTTGACATGACTCAAATCCAAATCTTTGTGATTCTTTCGGGAATCGTGTTGACCGTATTGATCGCCTGGTATTTCTGGTTCGCGCCCAAGGCGCAGACCCGTGTTGCAGTTTCTGCTTCCGGCGCACAGGAGGTGGCAATCACGGTCAAGGGCGGATACACCCCCGATGTGATCGTGGTGCAAAAAGGTCGCCCCGTGCGATTGACGTTCACGCGCCAGGAGAGTTCGGCGTGTTCGGAAAAAGTCTTGTTCCCCGATTTCAATCAAAACGCGAACCTGCCTGAAGGTGAGCAAGTGATACTGGAATTTACGCCTGACAAGCCAGGTGAGTATGGTTTCCAATGCCAGATGGGTATGTTGCGCGGCAAGTTGATTGTGGAAGAAGGATAATATGAAACACGAAAGAATTCGGCTCATATGTAAAAGAAGTGCCATGCAGTGGTAAACTGCTGACATGGAATTTCCAATTACAGAATTACTTGATTATGAAAATAGCGTTGAATGGATTCTCAACCATTTTCATCCAAAAGGACTGAAGTGTCCGAAGTGCCAAACAGGCTTGGAACAGTCTCGAAAGTTTAGGAACACCCAAACCAGCGAGCTAGAAGTATATCGCTGTAAAGATTGTGGAACGATTTACAACCTGTATTCAGGAACGATCTTCCAATATAGCCAATGGACGCCGATGCAGGTGGTCTTACTGATGCGAGGCATTTGCAAAGGCGAGACGACACGCGAACTGGCAGCCGAACTGCACTTGAATTATAAAACCGTGTTGACCATGCGCCATCGCGTGCAAGTCAACGCAGAACTCGAACAGCCCACAACCGCACTCCCCGACAAGCGTTCTGAAACAGATGAAATGTTCCAGAACGCGGGGGAAAAAAGGCGAACTACATCCCGATCCGGAAGATCCGCCCAGAAAACGAGCCAACAAACAACGCGGACACGGAACCTTTGATAATGATCGTCCACACATCGTCGGAACGGTGGGCCGGGAAAGTGGACAAGTACGCTTACGTGTGGTTCACAACACAGACCGAAAAACGTTGGAAGCCCATGTTCACCAGTTCACCTTGAAAGAAACCACTTGCTATACCGATGAGTGGCAATCGTACCATCACATCATTCGAGAACATCAGACCGTTTGCCATGCAGAACATGAATGGGCACGCGACGAGGATGGCGATGGCATCCGAGAAGTGCATACCAACACGGCGGAAGGCATGTGGACAGACGTCCGAAATTACCTGCGTCCTTTCAAGGGCGTTCACAAAGATTATCTGAGCGGTTACGTGGCGATGGCTGAATTTCGTAGAAATCTCAAACGGGTTTCTCCACTGTTCATCGCCGCACTCGTGATTTCGCACTCAGTCTACACATGAGCCAAGAATTCATATGCCGACCCTTTCTTACATTGCGGCGTTTGTCATCGGTGTGATCCTGTTTGCCATCTTCTGGAAAACGTTAATGGGCGCTGTTTCCAGCGCAATAGAGCTGGCGGGCATGATTGGCGCAGCTGTCGCAGTGACCGCCTTTTGGCTTAGGAATGAAAATCAACATCACACCAAAAAGGATGAATGATCTTGGATCATAATCAAACAAACCAAACCATTGAAGAACCAAAATTCATCACTGCTTGCGGCGGGAAGGTCAAGGACCCATCCAAATATCCCAGCGCGGAGTATCACGGGAAAACTATATATTTCTGTACGCAGGCATGTTTGAATGTATTTCTTTTGAGCCCCGACCCTTTTATGGCTGGTGAAATCGAACACCCTCTTGATTAATTCAATATGACAATCAGGAAATCATTCCTGATAAATATCATAAGCGAATCAGCGCATTTTGAAACACGTCGAAATGCGCTGTTGTTCATTGCAGGCACGCTGTAAGATGAGTTCAAAGCAAGACAAAATTTATTAAGGAGCAAAACAATGACAACTCAAACCATATCCAAGGAATATCAACTTGCTGATATTCCGTTCATCAAGACCCTGTTCGAAAGCAAACCGTTTGCCTGGCTCTGGCTCGCCATCCGTCTGTTTCTGGGATACCAGTGGATAGAATCAGGGTGGGGTAAGATCACCAACCCCGCCTGGATGCAGGGCGGCAAAGCGTTGAAAGGTTTCTGGGAACGAGCCGTAGTCATCCCTGAAGCGCCTGCTCGTCCATTGATCGCCTTTGATTGGTATCGCAATTTCATTCAGTTCATGCTCGATAGCGGCAATTACGTCTGGTTCGCCAAACTCGTGGCAGTGGGCGAATTGCTGGTGGGCGCCGCGCTGATCCTGGGCATTTTCATCTGGTTCTCTGCCTTTATCGGTGGCTTCATGAACTGGAACTTCATGATGGCAGGTTCCGCCTCCGTCAACCCTGTCTTCCTGATCCTCTCCATCCTGCTCGTCCTTGCCTGGAAAACCGCGGGCTGGATCGGTCTCGACCGCTGGCTCCTTGTACAGGTCGGCACGCCCTGGCAACCTGGGTTGGTCTTCCAGAAAAAGTAATTCCCCGTTTACTCGAACACATCTCTCCTCCTCAAGCGACATCCGAAGAACCCTTCGGATGTCGTTCTTGATACCCTCTTATCGCATTCTTCATCATTTCTTTATGAACGCAGAATATACTTCAAACCAACAATTACAAATGGAGCATAAATAATGACCAACTCGAATCAAATTTCGCGGCGAGACGTTCTAAAGTTCATGGGACTAGGCGCGGGAGGATTGATCCTCGGCGCCTGCGGACTTTTACCGCCCGCTTCCGCCAACCCGACAGCGGCTCCCGTTTTCCCGATGCCGCTCATTCCTGTATCTGGTATTCCCATCCTGTCCGTTGACCTGACCGCGGGACGCGGCACGCTCCCCATCTTTTCAGGGGCGGAAACGTCCATTTTGAAGTATCAGGCAACGGTCAAGGAAGGAAGCGGGGACTTCATCCAGACGTTGAGCGGCTCGTATTTGGGTCCCATTTTCAGAGTGAGACAGGGTCAGCGAGTCCAGGTTCGGTTGAACAACGAATTGCCCGACCCGACCATCATCCACTGGCATGGGTTGAAAATTCCCGAAGTGATGGATGGGCATCCGCGTTACGCCGTCGCGCCTGGGAAAAGTTATGACTATGATTTTCAGGTGATTAACCGCGCGGGCATGTATTGGTTCCATCCACACCCGCACCAGTTGACGGGTCCGCAGGTATATTACGGGCTGGCAGGTTTGTTTATCGTTAGCGATGAGGAGGAGGCAGCGTTGGGTTTGCCTGCGGGCGAATATGACCTGCCGCTGGTGATTCAAGATCGCATATTTGACTCGCAAAACCAAATGGTCTATCTGGCGAATGGCATGATGGATTCGATGACAGGTTTTCTGGGCGATACGATTCTTGTCAACGGTTCGCCAAACGCCAACATGGATGTAAAAGCCAGCGCCTATCGTTTGCGCCTGTTGAACGGCTCGAACTCGCGCGTCTATAAACTTGCCTGGCAGGATGGCACTCCTCTGACCGTGATCGCCACCGACGGCGGCTTGCTGGAGAAACCTGTGACCCGCGACTACATCACAATGGGACCTGGGGAACGTGTGGAGTTGTGGGCAGACCTCAGCGGAAAAAGCGCAGGCAGTGAGATGAAACTGGTCAGCCTGCCGTTTACCGATTTTAGCGGCGGAGGCATGATGGGCGGGATGATGGGAGGTTCTGGCTTGCCCAACGGCACGCCACTCGATATCGTGAGTTTAAGAATCGGCGAAAAAGGCGCGGATGTGACTCCTTTGCCTCTGCAACTCTCTACGATTAACCAACATGCTGTGAGTGATGCGGTCAATCGCAACAATCCGCGTTCGTTCAGGCTGGCGATGCAGGGTATGGTTCACACCATCAACGACCATCTGTTCGAGATGGATGTAGTGGAACAGGATGAAATTGTGCGGCTGGGCGACTTGGAAGTTTGGGAATTCGTCAATCTTGAAGGAGGCGGGGGCGGAATGGGAATGGGCATGATGAACATGGAGATGCCCCACCCCATGCATATCCACGGCGTGCAGTTTCAGGTGCTTGAACGGCAGATCGCACGCGGGTTTGAATTCACATATCAAGATTTAAGCGGCGGTTTCGTGGACGACGGCTGGAAGGATACAGTGTTGGTGATGCCTGGTGAAACCGTTCGTGTGCTTGTACGCTTCGAGAATTATACGGGGATGTATCTGTATCACTGCCACAATCTAGAACATGAGGATGCGGGCATGATGAGGAATTACAGGATCGAAGGTTAATGCGCTACAGGTTCCGAAACCTTGGAGCCTGTCTCATTTTTTCGCTCACGATAAGCAAAAATGCCTATTCATGATTAGGGCATTTTTGCGCTTAAGAAATCCAAGACATGACTCTACAATCCAACTGTCAATTCACAAACAAGGAGTATCCATATGTCATTCAAAGACCCTGTATGTGGCAAACGTATGAATCGCGGCAAAGCCCACATCACCATTGAGTTCGAAGGGGTGAACTATTTTCTGTGCTGTCCACAATGCCAGGCGCAGTTTGAGCGTTCCCCGAAAACCTTTGCCAAGCCCGAATTGGGCGAGAAGGCAAGGAAGATTCAACACTATCCTGTAAAACAACACAATTGAGAGGAAAATATTATGAGCGAAAATTGCCACGTTGAGCCGATCCAAAAGTCCGCGCTGGATCATGTCATCAAGTCTGCTGACCGAATCCTGCTTTCCATTTCAGGGATGGGTTGCCCCAACTGTGCCACGAGAGTACGCAATGGACTTCTGTTACTGGATGGCGTTCATGATGCCGAAGTGCTGTTGAACATGCGCATGGCAGAGGTTTACTTCGATGAGAAAAAGGTCTCTGTCGAGATGCTTGTTCAGGCAGTGGCTGGGGCGGGGAACGATGGGCATCATAACTATCTGGCGCAGGCGATCACACCGTAATTAATCTTAACCGTCAGATGACATTCATCATAAGCCATTTGGCGCATGTCCCCATCCGCCGTACTGCGCTGGAGATAACCTAATTGTCAGACTACTATTGAGCCATCCGAACACGGAGGCTCAATATGTTTTCAAAAGCAAACAAATTTATTTTCCTGTTGATTGTCCTTGCGCTGGTTGGCACGACAATTTCAGCCTGTTCCACATCAAGTTCAAGCGAAGTTCATCTTGCCATGTCGCCATTGGATCAAATGCCGATGGATGTTCGGTCCGCACCTGTGGCGGTGCAGGAAGCCTACCAATTCAACACTGCCAATCCCGACATTATGCAGGACATTCCCTGCTATTGTGGATGCGGCGACATCGGTCACACCTCCAATTACGATTGTTATGTTTCGGATGTGGATGCCAATGGGGAGATCACCTTCGACAATCACGCCCTCGGCTGTTCCATCTGCGTGGACATCACCCAGGATGTGATGCGTATGTTGAACGATGGCAAAAGCCCGCAAGATGCCAGGGCGTACGTAGACGCGACCTATTCCAAATACGGACCTTCCAACATCCCCTAACCTCATGCGCTTTCATCTCTCTCTTCTCCTCCTTGTAATGGCTGGACTGGTGAAGGCATTCGCGCCCCTGCCAGCTCCAGCCATTGCGCCTCAAGAACGAACCTTTGAGATCGATGCGCACCAATTTGCCTATTCTCCCTCTGAACTTTATGTCAACCCTGGTGACACCGTAACCATCCAACTGGTCAGCACCGATGTTGTTCACGGTCTTTATGTGGATGACTATGATATTTCTATCGAAGCTGACCCCGGACAAAGTGCAACCCTGACCTTTGTAGCTGATAAACCCGGCTCATTCCGCTTCCGCTGCAACGTCACCTGTGGAGCCATGCATCCCTTCATGATCGGCAAGTTGACCGTGGGCAATAATTCTTGGTTATATCGCTCGATTGGTTTGTCAATCCTTGCCGCTATCGGCTTCTTTCCTCTTTCTCACCTGCACTTGCGTGCGGTGCAAGTGTCTTTTAGCGACAGAAAGACGAAAGAAGAAAGAATAAAATGAACCGCATCGAACTTACCCGTATCCCCTTTATAAAGAACGCCCTCAAGAGCCGTTATCCTCAACTGGCTGTCTTTATCGTGATGCTGATCGGGTACATCTTCGCCATCCTTGCGGGACTCATCGGTACTCCAGTTGGGAGTCATAACTTTAGCATCGTCTTCGTATGGATCGCATGGTGGGCGATCCTGATCCTGGTCGCGGTTCCCTTCTTCGGACGTGGATGGTGCGCGGTTTGCCCGATTCCTCTGCCTGGCGAATGGTTGCAACGCGGCGCGATCCTAAATCCGCCCGACAAACGACCGAAATGGCTCAACCTGCGCTTTCCCAAAATGTTCCGCAACATTTGGTTGCAAAATATTTCCTTTCTTCTTCTCGCTCTGTTTAGCAGTGTCCTTCTCACCACTCCCAACATCACTGGGATTGTGCTTGCCGCCATGCTCTTCGCCGCCATCGGACTAAGCACAGTTTTCGAACGCCGCGCCTTCTGCCGCTATCTCTGTCCCGTTGGCGGATTTATCGGTTTGTATTCCCAGACTGCTCCCATCGAATTACGAATCAAAGACAAACAAATCTGCGTCAAGTGTGAAGGCAAACCCTGCTATAACGGTTCAACAAATGGATATGGCTGTCCGTGGGATGTCTTCCCAGGCGGGCTAACAAAAAACACCTACTGTGGTCTGTGCATGGAATGTATCCGCACCTGCCCGCACGATAATATTGCGGTCAATCTGCGTCCGTTTTCTGCCGACCTTGCCAAGCCTTCCACACGCATGGACGAAGCCTTCAAAGCCTTCATCATGCTCGGTTCGGCAATGATCTACGCGGGTGTCCTGCTCGGTCCGTGGGGCATGTTCAAGGACGCGGCATATAACGTCGGTTCAAACGCATGGTTTGTGTATGCCGTTATTTTTCTTGCCATCATCTTCGTCATCCTGCCTGGTTTATTCACACTCGGTATTCTAAATACAAAGAACGTTCTCCCACTTAAGCAACGATTTGCTTCTCTCTCTACCGCTCTCATTCCGTTGGGTTTGATGTTTTGGGTTGCATTTAGTTTATCGTTCGTCCTCACCAATGCATCCTATATCATCGCCGCCCTCTCTGACCCGCTCGGCTTGGGTTGGAATCTCTTTGGCACAGCAAATACCGCATGGCAGCCCATGCTCACAACCATTCTGGCGCCAGCGCAAACCCTGGCGCTCGTCGGCGGCTTGATCTGGTCTGCGCGCACCGCGCAAAAAGCCGCGAACGAAGTAAAAGTTTCATCCATCCCAGTGATCGTTTATTCATTGATTGTCACATCCATCATGCTCTGGTTATTGCTATGAAACGCTCCGAAGTTCTCTCACGCCTATTTGTCATTACAGGAATCATCCTTGCAATTGGAGCGCCGCTGGTCTTCTGGACTCGCACGCCGCTCATCCACGCCCGAATATCGGAAAATGGCGGCTGGAATCCTGATGTTATTCAAGCAGAAGTTGGCAAACCCCTGCATCTAAAGATTACTTCCGATGATGTAGTGCATGGCTTTGCAGTTGGACAGATGGATATGCAAAGCGTGGACATCCTCCCTGGCAAAGTCACCGACCTCACGTTGATTTTTGACAAACCTGGGATTTACACCTTCTTCTGCACGCGCTGGTGCGGACTCAATCACTGGCGGATGCGCGGCACAATCGAAGTCAGCGGTTCACCTTCGGACCCTGAGCCTGCTTCTCCGCCCCTATACGTTTCCCTCGACCTCAACCTTGACGCTCCGCACGATGCGTTGAGCATCCCCCCGCAAATGCCTTCTGCAATTCGCGGAGAAAAACTTGGCGGGCAATTACCTTTTACTAATTACCGATCTCCCGACTACTACCGCGCAAATTCGCCCTATCAAGCCTTGACCGATTTATCCAATACCGCGCTCACCGAGTCCCAACGCTGGGATGTGGTTGCCTACATTTGGCAATCGAACACCACAAAAGAATCCCTTGCCAATGGAAAACAACTCTACGCCCAAAACTGCGCGGCTTGTCACGGCGAGAACGGAGCGGGTGACGGCGTCTTCGCCGACGAACTTGCCCAGGCGGGCGAAGCATCCATGCAAAACATGAGCGGCGCAACAGATATGATGACGCAAACACCTGTTGATTTTACCGACCCAAAACGAATGCTTGGTGCAAGTCCCGCACTATTGCAGGGAAAAATACTACGCGGTGGCATGGGCACAGGCATGCCTATGTGGGGTTCGATTTTTACCGAAGAACAAATCTGGGACTTGATTGCTTATATCTATTCGTTCCAGTTTGAATATGAACATTAAGGAGGCATCATGAGCAAGAAACACAAAAGACAAAAACAAAAGCAAGGGTTCCCGTGGGCGATTGCCGCAATCGGGGGTATTCTGCTGATCCTGGCGGCATTTCTATTCGCCAGACAGAATGGCGATGGTGGAGGCACGCCATCCATCGCGGTAGATCAACAAAAGATAGATTACGGTGATGTGAAATTTGGCGTCAATAAAACCTTTGCCATCAAAGTCACCAACACAGGCGATGGTACATTGCGGTTCAAAGAAGAACCATACATCGAAGTATTGGAGGGATGCTGACCTCCCGAATTGACCATCGGTTCGATGGTACTTAAACCTGGCGAAAGCACAATCGTTGAATCAACTGTCTTTATGATGCACGAAGGTATGGACGGTCCGCACAACTTCGGGGTTCATCTCAAAACGAATGACCCGAATAATCCTGATTTGATTGTGAACGTATTGTCAAACTGGATACCGTAAATCAGAATGATGTATCAAACAGCAGCTCGTTATTTCAACGGGCTGCTGTTTGATTTGTTCCAACTACCTATGTATTTGAAATGGTAATTGAGGTAATCCGAGTCTTTGTAATAAGGTTTTCCATATTGGGATAGCAGCTTAGGTCATGAAACGGGTAGTTGGCGATTAAGCAGTAGCATCTTCATCTGGCGATATTGCACGTTCCTCATACTGTTTACGCCATCCATATAGAGTCATGCCCCTCGGCTTATACACAGACAATCCTGTGGCCACGAGCAATGCCAGCAGGGCGGCAGTGGAAGCCACCACCATTTGGAGTTGCAAACTATAGTCAGCACCGGATAATGTCCCCGCTGCCGCAATACGCGCCAAGCGGCTGATTGGCTGCATATGCAACTGCATAATAAGTGTACAAAGGAGGGTTATCAAAAATTTCACGATAATCCAATAATGACGAAATAATCCCCACGGAGTGCCCAGCGATAGGAGAGGTCCGGTCAGTAACAATGGGGCGAAACTCAACGGGACGATGACAAAGCGCGCGATCAAATCCATCGCGGGATACACGGATCGAACCATCTGCCTATCCTGACTGGTCAGACCCGCAATGGCAAGAACCAGGAAACCAGCAACCGCGCCAAGCCAGCCAACTGTAAACGTGACGTGTGCAGTGCGCACAAATTTGCGAAGGCTGGGTCTCATGGTGATATTTGTTGCGACCAATATTCGACAGATGATGTATGACCCCCAAAGCCATTACCGGTGATATGCAGGATAATCAAGAAAACGATCAGGATAATGAAGATGATCCCAATTACCTTCACCCAGCGGGGCGTACTGGGAGGTGGTCTGCGATCAGGGTTTACGGGGGATTGTGACATGGTTATTTCTCCTGGGATAATTTGAGACGTTCAACGTATGGAATAATATGGTGCTTTGGAGTTAACGTCAATCATCAAGACAGATTATTTGTTCATTTTGTGAACAGAAAGAGAAAATTGTTCAGAAAATCCCACCCTTGAAAGCTTGTCCGCATATGGGGAGTACAATTGCCATCTGAGGACCCCATGAATAAGACTGACCGCCGAGGACAACGTACCCGTGAACTTCTACAAAAGGCGTTGATCGAATTGATCAGCGAATGTGAATATAGCTTAATAACGATTCAGGATATTGTGGACCGTGCAAAAGTCGGTCGCACCACCTTCTATCTACACTACAATGGCAAAGATGACTTATTCATGAGTTGCCACAAAGCCATCGTTGGCAAATTCCATTTCGGGCCGCGTCACTCACTATCACGGGAAGAATTACTTGCACCAGTAGCTCCCGAGGGGATGGCATCGGCATACCGGCATCTTGAAGAAGGAAGGGCGCAGTTGTATCCTGTTTTTTTAGGCAGGGATGGGTCGTTGATCCTTAGGCACATTCGTGATCAGAGTGCACAGGAAATCGAAACCAACTTGCGCACCGCTTTTACCGAGGTCGATAGCACCATTTCATTTAATGTGCTGGCGACCTATCTGGCAGGAGCACAAATCGCGATGGTGCAATGGTGGCTGGAGAAGCGCCGGCCTCACACACCAGAAGACCTTGCCCAAACGTTTCACCGTTTACAACGCGCAGCAATCCGTGATGTGTTTGGAATAAAGGATGGTAAGTAGGCGAAAATTAATAAGTAAAAACAGCATCGCATGTTTATTATGCGATGCTTTTTTTACTTCGCAATGGGTAATGTGAAAGCGAAACTGCTTCCCTTTCCATCACCCGCTGACTCCACCCAAATGCGTCCGCCATGCGCTTCGATGAGGGAACGGGCAATCGTCAAGCCAATGCCGCTTCCGCCGCCTGCCTGCCGCGAACGGGATTTGTCCAC
>JAFLCF010000054.1 GCA_017303735.1 Anaerolineae bacterium | reverse complement strand
TCGATGTTGTAGGTGGGAATGTCCACATCCAAAAAGACAGGGATAAGGTTATTCTGAATGATGGGGTTAACCGTGGTGGGAAACCCCGTAGCAACGGTGATAACTTCATCGCCGGGTTTGAGTTGGCGATCTTTGAGAGTCGGCGATGTGAGACAGGTCAATGCAAGCAAATTGGCAGATGAACCCGAGTTCACTAAAATGGAGTGACGCAGATTAAAGAATTTCGCAAACTCACGCTCGAATTGACGTGAGAAACGCCCGGCGGTTAACCAGAAGTCGAGGCTTGAGTCAATCAGCGATTGCACATCCGCCGCATCGAAAACGCGCCCAGCCACCGCCACGGACGATTCGCCGGGGATGAATTCCTTTTCAGGGAATTCCTCGGCGACAAATTCAGCGGTCAATTCGAGGATCTTCGCCCGCAGTTGATCAGATCGTTCGCTCATGTGTAAAAAATTCCTTATACCAATCAATGGTGGACGATAACGCTTGATCCAAATTGAATAATGGATGCCAATTCAAAATGCGGCGTGCTTTTTCGGCGCTGAGGTATTGGTGGCGGATCTCATTCGAGGCTTCATTCAAGACCTGCGGTTCGAGGTTCGAGTTCATCAGACGCAGTATCTTCGAGACGATCTCCAGCACCGTAACTTGAATTTCATTCGAAAAATTGAACGACTCGCCTTTGAGGCTTGGGTTTGCTGCCAGCTGCTCAGCTAAAAGCATATAAGCCGCCGCGCCATCTTCTACATAAAAATAATCGCGGACGTATTGTCCGTCGGAACGGATGATGGGGCGTTGTCCGCGCAGGATGGAGCGGATGGTGCCAGGGATGATGCGGTTCCAATTCAAGTCGCCGCCGCCGTAAAAATTTCCGCAGCGTGTAATCGCAACTGGCAGGTCGTAACTCTTGGCGTAGGTCGAGGCGATCAAATCCGCCGCAGATTTGCTAACATCATAAGGATGCTGCCCTTGAAGTGGGGTATTTTCATCATATGGCAAAATTTCCTGATCGCCATAGGCTTTATCGG
The DNA here is from genome assembly GCA_017303735.1 of Anaerolineae bacterium. Next base: position 21,764 of record JAFLCF010000054.1, on the reverse strand, counting down.
AAGATGCCATGACCAACTGTTTTACTTTGGGGCTGCGGCGCGCGGCTTCGAGCAAATTCCATGTGCCAGCAATGTTGGTCTCAAAGGTAGAGACTGGGTTGCGATTCGCGATGGTCACAATGGTTTGAGCAGCAAGATGAATGACCGTATCTATTTCGAATTCGCCCAATGTGCGCTCTAAAATTTCACGGTCACGGATGTCGCCGCGCACGACCTTCACGTTTTCGATCAAACCTGTCCGCACCAGTTCACTTTGTGGAACCCAATCGCGCACAAGGCAAACCACGTCCGCGCCAGCTGCAACGAGTCGTTTCACAAGCCATGAACCCACCAGTCCCGTTCCACCAGTAACAAAAGTTGGACGGTCAAGCCAGAACGCGCGATTTAACTCCACAGTTTCCATGGCGCATTTCCTTCCTGCCAGAGTTTTTCGAGATTATGAACATCCCGCAATGTGTCCATGCACTGCCAGAAATCTTCATGTTGATACGCAGCGAGTTGACGATCTGCCGCAATATGTTCCAGCGACTCGAACTCCCAGGCAGTCTGGTCACCGGGGATGTACTTGCACGCCTCCGGCTCAATGACGAAGAATCCGCCGTTGATCCAACCTTCGCCTAGCTGAGGCTTTTCTTTGAACTGCGTTACCAGATTGTCTTCAATAATCATTTGTCCAAATCGCGCAGGCGGGCGGACGGAGGTCATCGTGACCAACTTTGCCTGCTTTTTATGAAACTCAAGCAAAGCGGGGATGTTGACATTACTCACACCATCGCCATACGTCATCATAAAGGTTTCGTTGCCAATGAATTCAGAGAGACGCTTCACTCGCCCACCTGTATTGGTTTCTGCGCCAGTATCTAATAGATGCACAGTCCAGTCTTCGCCGTCCATGCTGTGCGTGGTCACTCCGCCTGTTCGCAACTGGACGGTCAGGCTGCGGGAGCGCAGATGGTAATTCAGGAAGTAGTCTTTTATAAGTTCGCCTTTATAGCCAAGTGCAACCACAAACTCTTTGTAACCATAAGAAGCATAGATCTTCATGATGTGCCACAGGATGGGACGCCCGCCAAGTTCCACCATCGGTTTGGGCTTAACAACCGTCTCTTCAGACAATCGTGTCCCCAACCCGCCAGCTAGTATCGCAACTTTCATAAAAGAATAAATCCTTTCTATCGAAGATGGGTAAATTATACATGCTGGTTATGGATTGGCTTATTACAAGATTGTTAATCAGGGCTTATGCATCCAACGTGTCACCCTGAGCGTTAGCGAAGGGTCTCTGGGACAATCGTAGAGGTTCTTCGCTCTGCTCAGAACGACATTGCACAAACCCCATTAATAACAAAAAGCGCGGAAGTCCTGTAGGCTTCCGCGCTTTTTGTCTTATCCCTTGAAGAAATTCGATATAAAGAACCAAATGTTCGCTGGTCGCTCTGCTAAACGACGCATAAAGTAGGGATACCAATGCGTTCCAAATGGGACGTATACCCGGACGGGGTACCCCGCTGCCACAAGAGATTCCTGCAAATCTCTGCGGATGCCATATAGCATCTGAAATTCCAACCCCGTCTTTGGCAGCCCGATTTTCTCGGCGTAACTTTTCGCGAAAGCAATACGTTTTTCATCGTGTGTAGCAATTGCAGGGATGGGCGGAATGCGTCCATCGTCACTCAACTTGGAGCCTTGAGCCAAGGATGCATCCAGCAAGATCTTGGTGATCAAGTCAAAATTCGCATCCACGTCCGCTTTTTTAGGAAAAGCTTTATCAGGGGGTTCGTTGTACGCGCCTTTCACACTGCGAATTCGCACGCCATCTTGCAGCATACGGCGCACGTCCGCTTCAGTGCGAAAAAGATATGCCTGGATCACCATTCCATGATTCTCATATCCCTTTTCGCGCATGGCATAGTGCAAGTTGATGGTCTTATCTGTGTAGGGCGTGTCTTCCATATCCACACGGATAAAGGTCTTCGCAGATTTGGCTCGGGCGAGTACCCGTTCAAGGGTTTCAGCGCACAGGCTTTCATCCAGCCCCATGCCGATCTGTGTCAGTTTAATGGAAACGTTCGAACGCAAGGTCGGCTCCGCCCCGATGGCATCCAGAGTGGCATAAATGTTTTCCGCCGCCTGTTGTGCTTCTTCCGGTGCGCTGGTATGTTCCCCCAAATGATCAAGCGTGGCGTTGATCCCTTTTGCATTTAATTCACGGACAACACGCAAGGCGTCTGCAAGTGTGATGCCAGCCACAAAACGGGAGGCGAACCGCCACGAAAAGCTCCAGCCGGTGATCAACTTCTGCGCCCAAGCGGCTTTGGAAAGGTATATGAAAAATGAACGGAGCATATCCATCCTTTGTTGTGAAAAATGATTAATGCCAACTTATTCTAGCACAAGGCACCAGTTTCGGTATGTTATACTTTTTCCGTGATTTTTGTCATGAATCATTCTATTTGGAGGCATGCTTAACTCGTGAGAAACCGCAACACAAATACCATCCTTCGGGGTGTTTCCATCCTCTTCCTCATCGGGGCATTCGTATTGACAGTCGTCTCGCTGATCACATACAGCCGCCAGCGCACTGGCTATCCAGCCGGTATGACCATTGCCGGCGTCCCCGTTGATGGACTGTCTCCTGCTGAAGCTTCTCAACGCCTGCTTGAAGTCTACACTTCTCCGGTCGAAGTGAAATATAACGAAGCCGTTTTTCACATTGACCCTGGCGCAGTCGGCTTTTCAATTGATATCGAAACAATGCTTGCCGCCGCAGACCTCACCCGTACGGGCGGTTCCTTCTGGGGAGGGTTTTGGGATTTCCTCTGGAACCGCACCCCGCCCGAATCGCAAATCCCGCTAAGTGCGACCATTTCAGAAGAACGCCTGCGTGAATTCCTTCAGAACGAAATTGCATCCCGGTATGATACGCCCCCCGCTCCTGCCCAACCGGTTCCTGGCGGGACCTCATTCCTGCCCGGCGCTCCCGGGCAGACTCTTGACCTTGACCGCGCTGTGGCGATCATCACCAATGCCTTACGGTCTCAGTCGAACCGCTCCGTTGCCCTAACGTTTACCGAAACCACTATCACACGTCCCACCATCGAAAACCTTGAAATTCTGCTAAAGCAGATCGTAACAACTTCTAACTTCGACGGTTTGATCGGCTTCTATATGATGGATCTGCAAACCGGGCAGGAGATCCACTTTGCAATAAACAACAAACAAGAGATAACTACCGAGCCAGATATCGCCTTTACCGCATCCAGCACGATCAAGGTTCCGATCCTGACCTCTTATCTTGTTAATTATGGGACGAATATCGACGCGCAAACCACCGAAGCCATTACTCGCGTCTTCCGCGTATCTGATAACTCAGCGACCGATCTGATCCTAGAACGCATCGACTCGAACAATGGTCCCATTATCGTCACCCAGAATATGGAAGCCATTGGCCTGAATAGCACCTATATCAGCGGTATGTTCTTCCTTGGCGCACCCAATCTGCTGCCAGGGCGAATCACTCCCGGCAACTCACGCCCCGATGTATTTACCGATCCCGATCCATATTCTCAAACAACACCTTCCGAAATGGGATTATTGCTTGCGGATATTTATCAATGCGTCCAAAGCGGAGGCGGCGCCCTCGTGGCGGCATTCCCCGGCAAGGTGACGCCTGAAACTTGTCAACTTATCATTGATTTTCTGGCATTGGACAAATTCGGCTCGCTCATTCAGGGCGGCGTCCCAGATGGGACACTTGTCCCCCACAAACACGGATTTGTTCTTTCACGAGACGGTGTGATGCACGATATCAGTGATGTTGGTATTGTCTACTCTCCCGGCGGGAATTTCGTCCTATCCATTTATACCTACCACCCCGTACAAAATGTCTGGGACGTCACCAATCCCCTCGTCGTAAACCTGACTCAAGCCGTTTATAACTTCTTCAACATTTCAGTTCAATAACCAAGCAACCCGTTTTCGTTGAAAACGGGTTATTTTTTCCCACTTCGTATATAATTCAACCCATGAGCGCATCGCTGGGATTATTCCGACTACAGCAAGTGGACCGCCAAATTGACCGTGCCATTGCGCGATTGGACGTCATTCAAAAGACACTCGAAAATGACAAAGACCTGAAAAACGCACAAACTCTTTTTGATGCAGCGAAAGATTCCAACCTACGCGCCTTGAATGCCATGAAAAACGCTGAAGCCGAGGTAAACGGCTTGAAAATTAAGATCGAACAAGCTGAATCAAGTTTATATGGCGGCAATGTAAAGAACCCCAAGGAACTTCAGGACCTCCAAAAAGACATCGTTTCTCTCAAAAAGCACCTGCTTACGCTTGAAGAACGCGAACTTGAAGCCATGCTGGTTTCCGAAAATGCAGGAGCCGAATTGGAAAAATGCAAAACGAACCTCGAGCTCATTCAAGCACGTTTGGGAAACGAACACAAAAAACTGATCGATGAAAAAAACGAGTTAACAAAACAAATGGAAAGCTTCGGGCAGGAACGTGAAGCCTCGATTGCCCCCATAGACGTTGCATTGCTCGCATCGTATGAAGACCTTCGTAAACAAAAGCGCGGCATAGCCGTTACAGAAGTGGAAGACGGTGCCTGCGCCTCTTGCGGCACAACCCTAAACGCAGCACTACAGCAAAGTGCCCGCTCCCAAAAGCTGGCATACTGCCCCTCATGCGGGCGCATCCTTTTTGCAAACTAAAAAACTTTCATGATCCTAAACTTTATCGATCCTATTTCGTTTCTCGCAGGTTTTGCAAGTGCCACGGTGATCTGGTTCCTCGTCAGCCGTGCCCGCCCGCTATTTAATGAAATTCGCCAAAGTTTGAAGGAACAGCGCGAACAAGCCCAAACCCGAAAATCCAGTTCTGTCGAAGAAAACCATCGCCGCCTCACCCTGCGCCGTGCCCAGGGGATGCATATCGCCGCGCAACTCTTTGCGCTCGATGAAATATTACAAGAACCCAAAGTTCTAACTCCGCCTGCACCGGTTGAACCGGGTGTCCCGCCGCGCTTTGAAGATGTGGTTACCCAAACTCTGCCCTACCTGCCCGCCTGGCCCGAGATCGCTGCGATCTATCAACCCCACATGCTTACCCTCCCGCAAGCGTTAGCAGGCGATACAAACATTGTTATCATTGGGCAGCCAGGGACGGGGAAAACCGTTGCATTGGCGCATCTCGCCAGTCTTGCCGCAAATCGGAGTGAAGCGTTGGGCGCCCTGCAAGAACATGTTCCATTCCATTTTCATGTTGCCGATCTCAACCTGTCTGCATCTGACCCGAAAAACATCCTCAATGTGATCGTGGATGCTGCTTCTGAAAATGCACCGATCTTCGACGTCAATAAAATTCCATCCTTCGTACAATCCGTGTTCAAGAGTGGTCAGGCGCTTTTGTTAGTGGATGGCTATGATGAAGTCACTCCCGAAGAGCAGGTGCTTGTCTCAGACTTCTTCAAATTACTTTTGAAAGCCCATCCAAATGTTCGCATTGTGACCACAGGTGCGCCTGAGTATCTGGATGGCTTGATCTCTCTTGGCTTCATACCGCTCACAATATCCACCTGGACAGAACAAAATAACAAAAAATTCGTTGAACAATGGGGAGACCTCTGGGCTCGCACCGTTGCCATGGAAGCCTGGGCACAAAATGGACCAGAACAAGCAGACCCGCTTCTTATTAACTCGTGGCTGGGTTCTGAGTCGTTGAATTTATCTCCCTTCGAGTTGACGCTGAAAATCTGGGGCGCGTATGCAGGCGATAGTTTGGGTCCGCATGTGTTGGAAGCGATCGCCACTCATATTCGCCGGCTTGCACCCGCCAACACTCCTCTCGCCGCATTGGAAACTCTTGCCATGCAGGTGACAACCAGTGCCACCCCATTATTCGACCCACGCAAGGCACGTGAATGGGTCAAATCGTTTGAAGTGGTAGAAACGACCCCGGAAGGCGAATCCGTTGAAAGTCCGGAGGCGGAGGCGCAGGAAAACTCCAAGCCCAAGAAGGGCAAAAAAGTGGAAAAAGTCTCCACGCCCACTTCTGGTCTGCTCGGAAAAATGGTTGCCAGTGGTTTGCTGGTTTCCCATTCAAATAACCGTATGCGCTTTACCCATCCTGTCATCACTGGGTATCTTGCCGGGCGCGCCATGGCAACCTACAATGCAGAAGAAACCCTCCTCAACCAACCTGATTGGTCGGGGAAATATCTAACCATGCGGTTCATTGCCGCGCAAAGTGATGCAAGCCGTTTGGTGCAGGCTCTACTCGAATTCTCACGCCTGCCCATGCACAGACCTTTATTCGCCGCAGCTCGCTGGCTGCGAGATGCCCCTCGCAATGCCCCGTGGCGTGGAAAGATGTTCGGCACCCTGGCTGCCATCCTTCAAATGGAAGGACTGCCTCTCAGCCTGCGTGCGCAAGCCATGGCTGCATTCGTTTATAGCAACGACCCCAGTGCCGCAACCCTATTCCGTCAATTTGCAATTTCAAATTCTCTCGAACTGGCTCATCTTGCCATTCTTGGTGTGGGTGCAGTGCGTGATGGGAAATCGTTAAAAATTCTTGAAGGCGCGTTGAACGCACCCAGCCTTGCGGTAAAACGCGCAGCCTGCATGGCATTGGCTGCCATCAATTCAAATGAATCCCTTGAGATCGCCGCCCAGGCATTGCTCAATGGAGAGGAAGATATTCGCCGTGCTGCAGGAGAAGCGCTTGCCAACGACCCCAAAGAAGGTCATGCCATGCTGCGCGACGGAATCACCATCAACGATATCCTTCTGCGTCGCGCAGTCATTTATGGACTCGGGCGCGTGGAAGAACCATGGGCAACTGACCTATTAAAGAAAGTACAGATCGAAGACGAGCAATGGGTTGTCCGCAATGCCGCCACCGAAGTGTTGGACATGCGCAGCCGCATTGATGCCTTCTCGCCAGTGCTCCCCAAAGCGCCACATGAAACTCCCTGGTTGATCGAGTTTGCCGCCAAAAAAGGCGTAGGGATTTCTCCGGGCGTGCCTGCCACCGATATTCTGCTGATGGCGCTAAAAGATGAAACGCCTGAAGTCCGCCTTGCTGCACTGCCATTTCTAAAGTTCACGCCGCAAGATGTGGTGCTCAAACAACTGTATGAAGCCATGTACAAGGACGACCCCGAACTGCGGGAAGCGACCTTCCAAGTATTATGGGAACTTGGAGCAGCAGGTGTTAAGCTCCCACATCCCAGTGAGTATGGATTAGGTTAACTATGCTGATCACAAATGCAAACATTATTACCTGGGAAAATCCCAATCGCATCCTTACGAATCATGCCGTTCTTATTGAAGGCGACCGGATCAAAGAGATAGGGACGACCAAATCTCTGACCGCAAAACACCCTAAAGCCAAATCCTTCGATGCCCGCGGACAATACCTCATGCCGGGTGGAATATGTGCCCACACCCACTTTTACGGCGCGTTTGCTCGCGGCATGGCAATTCCGGGTCCAGCACCAAAAGATTTCCCAGAGATCCTGAAAAAATTATGGTGGCCCCTCGACCGTTCATTAGACGCAGAAGGTGTGCGATATTCAGCCCTGGTCTGCCTGATCGATGCGATCAAACATGGCACGACCACACTCATTGATCATCATGCCTCTCCCAACGCCATAGACGGTTCGTTGGATGTCATAGCCGACACCGTTGATAAAAGCGGCTTGCGCGCCGTCTTATGTTACGAAGTGACCGATCGGGACGGAAATGAAAAAGCCAACGCAGGGATTCAGGAAAATGTACGGTTTCTAAAACGCCTCGCCTCGAATCCGCACCCGCGCCTGTCTGCTGCATTCGGGCTGCATGCCAGTCTGACGCTTTCCGGCGCGACTCTGCAAGCCTGTGCTTCTGCGCTTCCTGAAGGAGCCGGGTTCCACGTCCATACCGCCGAGCACGAATCAGATGAATACGACAGCCTGCAAAAATCAGGCATGCGCGTCATTGACCGCTTGCACAAACACGGCATTCTTGGTCCGAACACGATCGCGGCACATGGAGTTCATTTCGATGCACGTGAAATGGAAATCCTCAAAGAGACCGGCACCTGGCTTACCCACCAACCACGCTCAAATATGAACAATGGTGTTGGCACAGCACAGGTCGAATCCATGTTGCGGCTGGGAATTAAAGTCTGCCTTGGCAATGATGGATTCACCAACTCCATGTGGGATGATTGGAAAGCCGCATACCTCCTGCATAAAGCCGAGCATCGCGATCCGCGCCGCATGGGCGGGTATGATGTGCAGCAAATGGCGATCTACAACAATGCCGCGCTCGCAAATACATTTTTCCCGAATACATCCATCGGGCAGGTCACACCGGGCGCAGCAGCTGATTTGATCCTTGTAGACTATCAACCCTTCACCCCGCTTACTGATGGAAATGCGCCCTGGCATATCATCTTTGGCTTCCAACAAAGCATGGTCACCAGCACCATGGTCGCCGGGAAATTCCTGATGAAAGACCGCGAACTCTTAACCCTCAACGAAGCCGAGATCACCGCCCGCGCTAAAGAGATCGCCCCGCGCATTTGGAAAAAGTACGAAGAAGAAGTCAGCAAGGTTTTGTAAAAAATATTTTTGGAGACCCCATGGAAGACAAGTTATTGTTATCGATCGCAGTGCTTGGCGGTACAGGCAAAGAAGGTAAAGGACTTGCCTATCGCTGGGCACGGGCAGGTTATCATGTTTTCATCGGCTCGCGGACGGAAGAAAAAGCCATCACTGCTGCGAAAGAATTGCAAGACATGCTCGGGGATGGAATCTCCGTCGTGGGAGCAGACAACCTTCGAGCGGCGAAAGAGGCGAACATCGTTGTGTTGACCGTTCCCTATGCCGCACACCGCGACACGTTGGAATCTGTGAAAGATGAATTGAAAGGAAAGATACTGGTGGATGTCACCGTTCCGCTTGTGCCGCCAAAAGTTGCTACTGTGCAAATGCCCGCCGCCGGGTCTGCCGCGCAGGAAGCGAAACAGATCGTCGGCGAAGGCGTGGAAGTGTGCGCCGCCTTCCAGAATATTTCGCATGAACATTTACTCGGCGAAGAAGGCGTGGAGTGTGATGTGCTCGTGACCGGCTCCAGCAAGGATGCGCGTACAAATGTCATTCAATTGGTGGAGGCGGCTGGTTTACGTGGTTGGGACGCCGGACCGCTCGAAAACTCGGTGGTTGTCGAAGGTCTGACCAGCGTGTTGATCGGCATTAATAAAAAATACGGCTCCACCCATGCGGGCATCAAGATCACCGGTATTTCAAAATAATCTCGTAATGCGTAATACGTAACTTTCACGTGTTACGCATTACACATTACGCATCATGCCACTTACACTCACTTCACTTCAAAACATTCCACTCATCCGCCAAAGCGACCCTCTGGCGGATATTTTACTTAACTCTCTCGAAGAAACAAAAATAGAACTGAAAGATGGCGATATTCTCGTCCTTGCGCAAAAGATCGTCAGCAAAGCTGAAGGACGAACAGTCAACCTTGCCAGTATTACCCCATCTGCACAAGCAGTTGAGCTTGCCCCTCAGATCGAGAAAGACCCGCGTCTTACCGAATTGATCCTTCAAGAAAGCAATGAAATCTTGCGGGTGCGCAAGGGAGTCATTGTAGTGGAACATAAATTAGGCTTTGTGTGTGCGAACGCAGGCATTGACCACTCCAACGTCATGGGAGAAGGCAGCCCAAACGAAGAATATGTTCTTCTTCTCCCTGAAAACCCAGATGCCTCTGCAAAGAAGCTGCGTGAAGAAATAAAACAAAAAACAAAAAAAAACGTCGGCGTGATGATCATCGACTCGCATGGGCGCGCGTGGCGAAATGGCACAGTTGGTGTTTGCATCGGATTGAGCGGCATCCCTGCGCTTGTAGATGAACGCGGCTGGAGCGACCTTTTCGGATACACCCTCAAAGCCACCATCGTCGGCACCGCCGATGAGCTTGCCGCAGCCGCATCCTTGATCATGGGGCAAGCCGCAGAAGGTACCCCGGTCGTGCATGTGCGCGGCTTTCCCTATCCGCTTGGTGAAGGCTCGCTCAAGGAGCTGATTCGTCCGAAAGATATGGACATGTTCCGCTAAACGAAACAGCGGAAGATAGTCGGCAAATCGTATAAAAAAACTAACGCGAATCTTATACCCGCTTGATATAAACTGCCTGCACAAAATAACCTGGAGGCACAATGCCCTTCCCTGAAAAATTCCAAGACCTGCTCAAACCAGAGACAAAAGCTTTTTTATTTCTTGCCACAGTAAACTCCAAAGGTATTCCGCAGGTCACGCCCGTCTGGTTCGATACCGAAGGCGACTACATCCTCATCAACACCAATGAAGGTCGCATCAAAGATCGAAACATGAAATCCCAGCCCCATGTCGCCATAGTCATTCAAGACCCAGCCGACCCCTATCGTTACCTCGGCATACAGGGTCGGGTCATCTCTTCAACAACAGAGGGAGCCGACGAGCATATTGATATGCTCTCACGCCGATATTACAACAAACCCTGGACCTATCGCGAAGGGCAAAAGCGGATCATCTTCAAAATTCAGCCGACCCACTTTGACTCCCATTGACCTGCACGCTTTCCTACGAACAAGGCGTTCGATCCGCCGCTTCAAACCGGACCCGGTGCCTGATTCGGTTATCCGGGAGATTCTCCACACTGCCACCTTTGCTCCTTCTGCGCATCATCGTCAACCCTGGCGCTTTGTCGTGCTGACAAACACACCGCAACGGAGTCAATTCGCGGACAAGATGATGATGGCATTTGAGCAAACCCTTGTTGAAGACAAACTTCCACGCGAAGAGATCCAAAAACGATTGGCACGATCACAGGAACGTATGGGCAGTGCCCCTGTCATTGTTTTGCTGTGCGTGGATATGACAGAAATGGAACAATACACGGATGAACGCCGCAAAAAAGCAGAGCATTTGATCGCCACTCAATCAGCTGCCAATGCCGGAATGCAACTTTTGCTGGCGGCTCATGCCGAAGGGCTGGGCGGAGTTTGGATCTGCAGCCCCGTTTTTGCACAAGAGACTGTAAAGAATGCACTCAGCCTGCCAACCACATGGGAACCTCAAGCCATGTTCCTACTTGGCTACCCGGTGGAGATTCCACCTGTGCGCGAACGTAAACCACTCGAAGAGGTTGTAATTTTTCAATGAAGATCACTGCACTCGCAGGCGGGGTCGGCGGCGCAAAACTCGCGCATGGACTCGCCCAGGTTCTACCGCCCGAAGACTTGACTGTCATTGTCAACACGGGCGATGACTTTGAGCACTTGGGGTTGTCTATCAGCCCTGACCTGGATACGGTCTGCTATACCCTCGCCGGTTTGGCAAACCCTGAAACTGGCTGGGGACGTGCAGGCGAAACCTGGAATACCATCGCCAACATCGAAAAACTTGGTGGACCGGCATGGTTCCGGTTGGGAGATCAGGATATTGCAACCCACCTTGAACGTACCCGACGACTTAAAGAAGGGAAACCTCTTTCTGAAATTACAAAAGAGTTTTGTAAAGCTTGGGGCATTGAACCAACTGTACTTCCAATGACCAACTCGCCTGTAAGAACCATGGTCGATTCTGACGAAGGCGAATTAGCCTTTCAGGAATATTTTGTTCACAGGCAATGCCAGCCGAGAGTGAGAGGCTTCAGGTTTGGCGGAGTCGAAGTGGCTGAACCAGCTCCCGGCGTGCGTGAGGCGCTTGAGTCGGCAGATGCGGTCGTGTTTTGCCCATCCAATCCCTGGGTAAGCATCGACCCGATCTTGCGTGTCGTCGGAAAAATTCAAAAGCCGGTCATTGCGGTGTCGCCCATCATCGGCGGCAAAGCGGTTAAGGGACCTGCCGCGAAGATGTATGCGGAACTGGGCATTGAGCCTTCTGCTTTGGCTGTGGCGAAGCATTACCGCACCATCTTGACGGGTTTCGTGTTGGATACTACAGATTTGGAAAGCGAAAAACAGATCAGGGATTTATCAGTTAAAACCCTGGTAACGGATACAATTATGAATCAAAGTACAGACCGCATTCGGCTCGCGAACGATGTGCTACACTTTATCGGGAGTTTATAAACATGACACTTTGGGCAATCGTCCCTGTCAAACCATTACGGCGCGGAAAATCGCGCCTTGCCGGAACCCTTACAGAAGAAGAACGTGCCGCATTAAATCAAGAATTGCTTGAACGAACGCTTAAGACCCTTTCGGGATTAAAAGAGTTGGATAAGGTGCTGGTGGTAAGCCGTGATCAACATGCACTGACGATCGCGCGCAATCACGGAGCGAAGACCGTCCAGGAAGATGGGCAACCGCACCTGAATACAGCCCTGGCTCGAGCTTCGGTCGTTGCCCAGGTTCACTCTTCACATGGCATTTTAGTTCTACCTGTGGACCTGCCTCTGCTAACCACTGATGATGTCTTGGCTCTGATCGACCGCGCATCAAAACCACCCGTGGTTGTGATCGCGCCGGATCGGCATCACAAAGGGACCAATGCGCTGTTGATGGTTCCTGCCGGGCAGATCGAATTTGAGTTCGGTGAAGGTTCATTTCAACGACACTGTGAACGTGCAGTCGCATCAGGTGCAAGGCTTGAAGTCGTTGACCTTCCATCCCTTGGCTTGGACTTGGATGACCCAGAAGATTTGGAACTCATCCGCAAGATGGAAGCTCCAAAAGTATAGACATGCAATTTGCCACATACTCGCAAACCCTATGAAATTTGCGAAACATGTGGCAAAATTTTTTATATTGTCAGACAACCAAGTCGTACCATCCACTATCAAGGAGAATGTCATGACCAAGCAACGTGTTGCGCTTTACCTGCAAGACTCGCACGACCTGCGTGATGGGCTCGATTATGCAAGGTATGCGGAAGAAAAAGGATTTGAAGCCGTGTGGCAGGCTGAAAGCCGACTCGTGCGCGATGCGATCGTGCCGATGGCTGGATATGCCGCCGTGACCAACAAGATCAAGGTCGGCTCCGGCGTCATCAACAACTGGACTCGCAATATTGGCTTGCTTGCTGCCACATTTTTAACTCTTGATGACCTTGCCCCCAATCGTGTCATCTGTGGTCTCGGCGCATGGTGGGATCCGCTAGCCGCGAACGTTGGCATTGACCGCAAGAAGCCGCTGACCGCCATGAAAGAAACGGTTCAGGTCATGCGGAAACTGCTCAATCTGGAACGCGTGACTTTTGATGGTGAATTCATCCATGTGAAAAATATCGAATTGGATGTGGTCTACGGACGCCGCGAACCGCGCAATGTGCCGATCATGATCGGTGCAACCGGCGATAAGATGATGGAACTGACCGGCGAAGTGGCAGACGGAGCCGTGCTCAATTACTGCGTCGCCCCTGAATACAATGACAACGCGATGGAACTGCTGAATAACGGCTTGAAAAAATCGGGGCGCAAAATGGAAGACTTCGACCGTCCGCAGTTGATCGTCTGCTCGGTGGATGAAAGCCATGATAAAGCCATCGACTACAGCAAAATGCTGCTGTGCCAATACATTGCCCAGCAACCGCACATTGCCAAGGCTTCGAATGTTTCAGATGATGTGGTTCACCAAATTCAATCCATCCTCGGCTGGCCCGCCACCAAGGAACAGGTGATGAAAGCCAAAGACCTCGTACCCGATGACCTCGTTCACAAGATCACCGCGTCGGGCACGCCCTCTGAAGCTATAGCCAAAGTGGAAGAGTACAAGAAACGCGGCTGCACCTGCCCCATTCTTTACCCGGTGGGCGGCAATTTCAAACTTCTGATTGATACCTTCGCACAGAACTAAAACCTGACATTTTGCACCTGATATGTATGAGCCGTGTCACCTTGACGCGGCTCTTTGCGTGCTATATACCCAACCATGAACTTTCATCACAATTAAGGAGCCATGGAATGAGGTTAAGAATCCTAACGTTCGTTTTACTTTTACCAAGTCTACTGGCGGCATGCACACCCGCTGTCGTTACAGAGAATTCGACTGAAACCGAAACAGCTACCGAGGTCCAGAGTGAAGCGGTGGTTGAGTCAAGCAATGCCGGCACGCTTAAGATCGCCGTCCTGCCCATCATCGACACGTTGCCAATGTATGTTGCCGAAGCCGAAGGTCTGTTCGACAAACATGGTTTGATTGTTGAACTCATTCCGGTTGCTTCCGCGCCAGAACGTGACCAGTTGCTCGCGGCGGGTCAGGCAGATGGAACCATCAACGAGACGCTGGCGGTCATGCTCTTCAACAAAGAGATTGTGCAAATGCAAGCCGTGCGGTACGCGCTGCGCCCTGTGGAAGGCTACGGACATTTCTTCATCCTCGCCTCGGGCAAGAGCGGAATTACTGACGCTCAAGGCTTGAAGGGTGTTGAGATCGGCGTGTCACAAGGAACCGTGATCGAATATGTGACCGAACGTTTACTGCAAGCTGAAGGTCTAACCGCCGATGAGATCAAGACCATCGCTGTGCCGAAGATCCCTGACCGCATGGCGTTGCTCGGCTCCGGTGAACTTGCAGCCGGTGTGCTGCCTGACCCGCTGGCTTCGCTGGCAATGAGTCAGGGTGCGGTGAATGTGCTCGACGACTCTGTCCATCCTGAATATGGCTTTAGCATTTACTCCTTCCGCAAAGAAATCATCGATACAAATCCCGCAGCGGTGAAGGCATTTCTCTCCGCCATCGAAGAGGCTGTTGACCTCATCAATCAGGATGCAAGCCAATACACCACCCTGTTGAGCGACAAAGGGCTCGTTCCTCCGCCATTGCTTGAAACCTTCAAAGTCCCCCCCTTCCCTGCAGGCGCTGTGCCCACCGCAGAAGAATGGAACGATGGCTTGGCATGGCTCAAGGAAAAAGGAATTCTGAGCGTGGACGTAAGTTACGCCGACTCGGTCAACGGCTCGCTGTTGCCATAGCCGAACGTTGCTACCGTTATAATCAAGTGACAGTCACCTTAAAGGTGACTGTCACTTTTCACTCATATGATTTCAATCCAATCGCTCACGTTTGAATATAACAACCACTCGCCGCTCTTCCAGAACTTTAACTGGAACATCGCACGCGGCGAGACGTGGGCGATTCTGGGTCCTTCGGGCTGCGGAAAGACAACCTTGCTTTATTTGCTAGCGGGCTTGAAATTCCCAATGGCTGGTGAAGTGACCATCCATGGCGAGCGGATTCAACGTCCGCGCCCGCAAAGTGGATTGATCCTTCAAGATTACGGCTTATTGCCCTGGTCGACTGTGCGCGAGAACGTGGCGCTGGGGTTGAAGGTCCGCAAGTTTTACGGGGCAGATGGCAAACACACGCCCGAAAACTTCACCCCGAAAGACAATATCGAAAGCTGGATAAACCGCCTCGGCTTGAGTGAAGTGGCAGACAAATTCCCCGCTCAACTCTCTGGCGGGCAACGTCAACGCACGGCAATTGCGCGCACCCTCGCCCTCGAACCAGATCTACTTTTGATGGATGAGCCATTCTCTTCTCTTGACGCGATTACCCGCGAAGACCTGCAAAACCTGACGCTCTCTTTGTGCGAAGAACAAAATATTACCTTGGTGATCGTGACCCACGCCATTGAAGAAGCAGCGGCGCTTGGGAAAAAGATTCTCCTGCTCGATACGCCGCCCAATTCCACGGCGCGGATATTCGAGAATCCGTCTACTGGCTCGCGCAACAGCGCGGAATTCCACTCCTTGTGCGAAACGCTTTGGGCAGAAATGCAAAAAAGGAATAACGAATGAAACGGCGTGATATTCTGCTTGCGGCGGCGGCGATCTTCGTCATTTGGCAGGTGACGGCGATGATCGTTTCCATGCCCATTTTGCCCACCCCACTAACTGTGTTGGTGGTTTTCTTCAAAGAGCTGCAAAACGGATTATTACTCACCCATTTTGCAGTCAGTCTGTGGCGCGTGACGGCGGGGATGTTGCTCTCGGTCTTGGTGGCGGCTCCGGCAGGATTGGTCATCGGCGGCTCGAAACGACTGAACCGCATTTTCTCCCCCATCATCTATTTGTTGTACCCGATACCCAAAGTGGTCTTCGTGCCGGTGGTGATTCTGTTCCTCGGCATTGGCGATACGTCCAAGATCATCATCATGTTCTTGATCTTATTTTTTCAGATCGTGGTGCTTGTCCGTGACCAAGCCAGTGGAATTACGCCACAATTACTTCAAAGCCTGCAAAGCCTTGGCGCGGGTAGACGGGCGCTTTTCCGCTTTGTATATTTGCCCGCTAGTTTACCCGCCATTTTGACCGCATTGCGACAATCCATTGGCACGGCGGTGGCGGTGCTGTACATCACTGAGCTTTCCGCCACAAAATACGGGCTGGGATATTACATCTACTACCGAGGCAGCACACTGTTGGATTACCCATCCATGTACGCGGGGGTCATTGCCATGAGCCTGCTGGGGCTGGGCATGTATTTCTCCGTCGATTGGCTGGAAAGAAAATGGTGCAAGTGGAAGTTTGTGAGTTAGACGATGGAAATTCTTTCAACCGCAAAGAGCGCGAAGGACTCAAAGAAAAATTTACAGGCTTGGCAGCACTTTTCGAACTACGCGGTTAAAACAGCAGACCAACCCAAAAGAAGAAGCTGAACAAAAAAGCGGTTTGTCCTGTACCAGCAAGCGCAGTATTGAGTGGGTGTCCAACTTGTGTAAAGACAACCCGCAAAGTGCGAATGGCGATGGGAAGAGAAAGCCATGCCAACATTGCACCAACCGGAATAATTTTCATCCACACGATTATTGGCACAATCAAATAGGCGATCAGCATGAGAAGTAAATATTCGGCTTTGGCGCCTTGCTCTCCGAAGCGGACGGCTAAGGTGTGCTTACCTGCTTTGCGATCATTTTCAAGATCGCGTAAATTATTGACGACCAGAATTGCGGTAACAATAAAACCAATCGGCACAGACATCCACCAAGCCGCCAAACTAACAGAACCCGTTTGCACAAAATACGTCCCGGCGACGGCGGCGACGCCGAAGAAGATAAACACGAAGACATCGCCCAAGCCATGATAGCCCAGCGGATATGGTCCGCCGGTGTAGGCTACAGCGGAGAGAATGGCTGCAGTGCCGAGCCAGATCACGGTCCAGCCGCGAAGCGTGGCGAGATATAAGCCCAAGAACGCCGCTAATGCAAAAATCAGCACCATGCCGGTCTTCACTTGCGACGGAGTCAGATATCCAGCCTGAGTTACACGCACGGGACCCAATCGTTCGGCAGTATCTGCACCGCGTTCAAAGTCAAAGACATCATTGGCAACATTGCTACCAATTTGCAAAAGCAACGCGATCAATAAACAAGCCACTGCTGGCAATAACATAAATGAGTCGTCATACCAAGCCAATGCACATCCCATTGTCACACCCGAAGCCGCAGCAGGCAACGTGCGCGGACGAATGGCAAGCCACCATGTTTGAATAAAGTTTGGTTTATCGCTCATAAGTGCCGCAGTATATCACGGGATAACTAGTGCCCATGCTGGGTAATGTACCCAGCATGGATAGTGTGCCCAGCATGGGTATAATCGGAACAATATTTCAGGAGAGCTTATGACACAACTGACCGGGCAGGAACGTGCCCAGTACGTACAATCTATGTTCAGCAAGATCGCACATCGCTATGATCTGATGAATCGACTCATGACGGGTGGGCAGGATGTCCGCTGGCGGAAGGAAGTCATCAGCCTGACAAAGATCCGCCCGCACGGCTCCATACTGGACCTCGGAACGGGTACCGGTGATCTAGCCCGCGAGGCGCTGACACAGTACCCCAAAGCCCATATCACCGCCGCAGACTTTACCCATGAAATGATGCGTGTGGGGAAAAAGAACGGCAACCTGAATTTTTCAACGGCTGATGCATTGAACCTACCCTTCAAAGAAAAAAACTTCGATGCGGTTGTTTCTGGATTCTTAATGCGCAATGTGACCGATGTTCAGCAGGCGTTGAAGGAGCAACATCGCGTCCTTAAACCCGGCGGGCGGATCGTTATCCTTGATACGACAAAACCGAAAAAGAATATACTTTCGCCGTTCATTAAGTTCCACATGCATGTCATCATCCCATTCATCGGCGGGCTGCTCTCAGGCATGCGAGATGCCTATGAATATCTGCCTGATACGACTGAAAACTTCCTGACCGCCGAAGAACTCTCGGTTCGCATGGTGGCAGTTGGGTTTAGAAGAGCAAATTTCAAACGCTTGATGTTCGGCACGATCGCCATTCATTGGGGAGAGAAATAATGTCCAAAACCAAACAACCTAACTCACGTCATTGTTTTATTTGCGGGGTGGAAAACCCAGTAGGTTTACATCTGCATTTTTATGAAACCGAACCCGGAGTGATCGAAACTGAATATACTGCCCCAGATCACTTTGAGGGATTTCCCGGTGTGCTACATGGCGGCATCGTCGCCGCCATCATTGACGAAGTCTCTGGTCGGGCATACATGGGCAACGATCCGGCGAATCCGCGCTTTATGTTTACAGGGAAGTTAGAGATCAAATATCGCAAGAATGTGCCCATCGGCAGGCGATTAAAGATCGTCGGCAAGGTCATCGAGAACAAAGGTCGTATTGCCAAAGCCTGGGGCGGAATCTACGATGCCGAGACGAACGAACTCTTCGCCGAAGGGACAGGCATGCACATCAATGTTCCAAAAGATCAGTTCGATATGAGCAAGCTGGAAGAACTGGGTTGGAAGGTATACCCCGATTAGAACCGGACGATTGACCATTGACGATAGACCATAGATGTCAGGCGAAAACCATCATCCGCTATCTATGGTCTATTGTCTTTTTTGCCTGTTACTATTTTAAACTTCCTGCAACATATATACGTGCGCACTACACACAGGAGGTTTATGACCACCCTCATAACCATGGAACTCAAAGAATTAGATGAAGAAGATCTAGCGCGTCGTTCTGTCACCGATGCAGATGCATTTGCCGAGCTATACCGCCAGCATGTGACGCGGGTCTATCGCTATTTCATGGCACATATTGGCAATGTAAAAGATGCTGAAGACCTCACCTCGCAAACCTTCATGGCAGTCATGGAAGGCATTCGCTCGTTTCGGAGAGAAGGCTCGTTTGCAGCCTGGGTCATGGGAATCGCCTCAAAGAAGCGCCTCATGTTCTATCGCGGGAACAGGCACGAGGTTCCATTAGAGGCGCTGGAGCAATATCCCAGCTCCGGCATTCCCACAGATAAAGCTGCCATGCAGCATATGCGGCTGCAATCCATTGCTCATGCTCTTCGTCAGATCGCAGCAGAACGAGCAGAAGCGATCGTGTTGGTGTACTTCGGCGGGTTAAGTCATGCCGAAGCGGCGCGAGTGATGAAGAAAAATGAAGCCGCTGTAAAGATGCTCGTCTCACGTGGGTTGCAAGACCTGCGCGAGCGCACCACCCTCAGAATGGAGGTGGAAGAATGAACGAACTCGAAAAAAATAAACACATCGAATCTTTATTGGAAGAAGCCGCTGAACAAATACAACCCAACCTGGTATTCAAAGCGGAGTTAGAAGAAAAACTGCGCGAGGCACATACACCACGCAAGACCATTACTTGGAACTTCAACAAGTTAATGCCAACCCTTAGCAGCATTACCGTGCTGGGCGCATTGATCGTTTTCATGATTTGGATATTCCAATCGCTTGAACCGCAAAATGGTGCAGCAACCAGCGCAGAGTTTGTCTGCCCAATCACTCTACCGAATGGAAGTGTTCCACCGGGAATAACTCCTGAAGAAGATCCGTATTCCTATGGCAATGGTGAATTATGGACTTCACTGTGGCCCCAGGGAAAGATCGTGATGGAGGAACATAACCTCGAAGCAGACGGCTCCTACTCGATGAAGTGGGGCTATGTTCGCGGCGTGGAAGGCGCATTGACCATTGAAGGTCGCCGCCTTGATGCAGAGGCTGAGCCATTACGCGCTTTCATCAGTGACGGCTACGGGGAAAGCGGGTTGCAGATTTTGGCACTGATCTTCCCCACCACAGGGTGTTGGGAAGTGACCGCACGTGTGGGTGACTCGTCATTAACCTTTGTCACTGAAGTAGTCTATAGTACACCCACACTACAACCGGATACAGAGCCTGAGCGCGTCAGCACACCTGTTGTATCAGAAGATAACGTGCACCCATGGCGCGGCACAACACTGCAATTGAACGTGGATTTGCCCAATGGTCCAACTGAAATGCAGATTTACCAAACTCAGGCAAGCGTTCCAGTCACCCTGGAGGATGTGCGCGTTTTGGCGCAAGTCTTCGGGATGAATGGCGAGATCTATACAATACCCGGCAACCAACCCGGAACAACTGGCTATCTGATGGTGGATGGTAATCGGCAATTGTTCGTGCGTTCAAAAAACACCTTCCACTATATTCCAAATCACAGCGCTTATGTGCAAAATCCGTTCTTTGAGAAGAACGAAAATGCAGAAACACTTATTGCCGAGTTCATGCAGACATACGGATTTGGCAACAACTACAAAGTGGAATATGCTGAAGCTTATAACGGCTACTACGCCCTGCCGCTTGATTTGAATGGTTACCCATTACATCTAGGGTACGGCGTTGCCAGCGGATATTTGTTCCGCTTCACAGAGGAAGGGTTGGTCGGCGTGGAAACCAGCCTGGTGGAATACGAGGCGTTGGGTGCAGCATCCATTATCAGCGCGGAAGAGGCGTGGCAGAAAGTCCTCAATTCTACAGACGGAATGGGGATGCAAGAGTCCATGTTTATGTCGAATGATGTGGACATCCTATCCTGGGCACGTCAATATCCATTGAACGAAACTGTCACCGTCTTTGGCTTTTTGAGTTCCACCGGTATATCTGTGGATGGAAACCCACCGCTCGTAACATTGGATTCGGCTCCAGTATCCGGCAATGTTGCAAACGTCCCTGCAAATCTTTCGAACACCTTTGTTGAGGCAACGGGGCAATTCAATGAAGTAAATGGCGTGCGGAAGTTTAATATAGAGTCATGGAAAAACTATGACGGCTATGAGGAAGGCATTCAAGGCATACTTACACGCGAAGGCGATGCCGTGTTTATCACCATCGTTGAAGGTCCAAAACTTCTCCTGCCCGATGTGCCGAGTGACCTCGTCCTACCCTCAGAAAATCTATTCCTGACCGGGGTTACCATCGGCGATGTGTTCGAGTGGAAAAGCATCGACAATCGTTCGTCCAGTGGAGGCGGTGGTGGAGGTGGCGGCGGCTTTTACAAACTCAACTTGAGCGGCACGCCGATCCCCATCCCAACAGTTAATGCTCCCACCCCTGTTCCAGAAACAATAATGTCTCAATCTCTAGATGGTACTCGCGGAACTGTCTCCATATTTATCTATTTACAAAATGACGGAAGTAAAAAAACTGTTTATTCTTTCGTTCCTACTGGTGAATTCGCCCCATATTATGAACTTGAAGGTGATTTATTGGAACAGCTTCTTCCTTATCCAAATATGCCTATCAAAATTTGGGGAACCAGCCGAGTTGACCAGAGCACTGGCTTAACGATCATCAAGATGGATAAATTCGAGGTGCTTTTTCCAGACCTGAAATTCCAAATCTTAAAAGGCACTGAAAAATTAATTGAACATGAAGAAAAAAAAGCCATCCTCTTTACTGCAGAGAATGGAGAACAGTATGTTGAATTGGCGAGCAATTGCTATGATG
>JAFLCF010000053.1 GCA_017303735.1 Anaerolineae bacterium | reverse complement strand
GTCTCGCAGAAGACATCCACAAAGGGGAGTCCGTAGCGTGGTGCGTGAGTCTGCCACCAGTCTTTCAGCATTGGCAGCATAGTGTGGACGACTTCGTCTGTATAGCCTTGCGGATTATCCTTATATTCCGGCGCAATGGCATGTGCACCAAGAAATGTAATCACCAGATCCATGGGGCTTTCATCGTTCAGAGTGAGCAGGGCTTTGAGCAGACGCAATTCAGTGGAGGTTTGCAACCCATACCCTGTCTTTGTTTCGACGGTGGTAGTGCCATTCCTAAACATTCTCAACAGCCGTGGGCGAGTCTCTGCCATGAGGGTTTCAATGCTGGCTGTGCGTGTGGCTCTAACCGTGGAGAGGATGCCCCCGCCTGCCGCGAGAATATCGAGGTAGGGAGTGCCTGCCATTTTTTTCTCAAATTCATCGGCGCGGTCTCCTGCCCAAATGACGTGCGTGTGCGGGTCGACAAACCCCGGCATGAGCACACAGCGCCCGGTATCCAAGGTTGGCTCGTCAGGGTAGGCATTGCGTAATTCTTCAGTGGTCCCAACAGCAATGATCTTTTCATCGCGGATGACCACCGCGCCATTAGGAATGACCCCAAGCGAGCCGAGCGCCTTTCCGCGCTGGGGTCCGCCTGCAAGGGTGAGGAGTTGGGAGGCAGAATGAATGAGCATGATTCACCAGTTTAAGATGGAATGGAATAATTTAACCACAGAACATGCCTATTTGTATGAAGAAAAAAAGACGTTGTAACCTTTCATAAATGAGTGGTTATCTTAACAGGAATGCAAAACAAAAATATTGACTCTGAAGCCGTTTGTTGTAAAATACAAACATCGAACGGAACGTTGTTTCCGAAAGCAAATTTCATAAAAGGAGTAATTAATCATGTTGTTCTCACCCAAAGAAAAAGGCCAAGGTCTCGTCGAATACGCTCTCATCCTCGTTTTGGTCGCCATCGTCGTCATCGCGGCTCTCATGATCCTCGGACCGATCATCGGTAACGTCTTCAGCAAGATCAATTCCAGCCTCAACGCTGTGTAATTTGTTCTTCAACGAAACAAAAAAACCCCGCCGCAAGGCGGGGTTTTTTTGTTTCTCGGTTGTATCCTTGCCCCTCCTTTGGAAACTTTTGCAAGCGGCTTTTACTATTGTACCCATCATTTTTGTTAGGTTAACTTAAATGTTAAGCAGAGGATTAAGAATATGGTTCTCGAAACGCACCAGTCGATGTAAAATGAATCACAGCCTCTTTGGAGACTGTCTGAGAAATTCTTACAGAAAGGAGGTATTTACCATGTTGTTCTCACCTACTGAAAAAGGCCAGGGTTTGGTGGAATATGCGTTGATTTTAGTTTTAGTTGCCATTGTTGTTATCGCAGCGCTTATGATCCTCGGTCCAATCATCGGCAACGTTTTCAGCAAGATCAATTCCAGTCTCAATCGAGTTTAGTTCCCTTTTGATAGTTCATAACAAAAACCCTGCAATCGAGCAGGGTTTTTGTTATGAATACGGGTTTTGGGTTAAAATCAATAAAGTGGACCTAAATTCTTCCACTTTGCAAAACTCTTAAGAAATACCTGTGAAAGGGTATTGAAATATTAATTTTTTTCCTGCACAATATGCAGATAAAAATCCCATAAGAGGGATGGGAAATTCAAAGGAAAGGAGGTAAAAACCATGTTATTCTCACCCAAAGAGAAAGGTCAGGGTTTAGTGGAATATGCGTTGATTCTTGTTTTGGTTGCCATTGTTGTTATCGCAGCCCTCATGATCCTCGGCCCCATCATCGGCAATGTCTTTAGTAAACTCAATTCCAGTCTTAACGCTGTTTAATCTGGCACTCATTATCCCTATAAGGTTAACATAACTGTTAGGGAAATATGAGTAAAAGCGCTTGCAAAATAGGCAAGCCCGTGTAAAATAAAATCAATCTCAGAAAGACCTTCTGAGAAATCTATAGAGAAAGGAGAAATTTCCCATGTTGTTCTCACCCAAGGAAAAAGGTCAGGGTTTGGTCGAATATGCGTTGATTCTTGTTTTGGTTGCTATCGTTGTTATCGCGGCTCTTATGATCCTCGGCCCGATCATCGGTAATGTCTTCAGCAAGATCAATTCCAGCCTCAACGCTGTGTAGTTGAAACCCAAAGTGTAATGAAAAGCCCCGTCGCAAGACGGGGCTTTTTTGTTCCAATTCATGTTTTTCTTTTAGTATCAGTCGTGATGACGTGATACATACCAAACAGCTACAAGCCCTATTAGATTGAATAAAACTGCCATGACCATGATGTATGAGAAACTGGCTGCATACAACCCTGGTGCGAGCAGTGCCCCTACACCACGCCCAATGGAATGCCCTGCCCCGGCAAAGGACAACATGGTTACCCTCGCATTGGGCATGACCTCGGTGATGAGCGGTATGATGCTCACGATGGTGAATTCAAATGTGATATAGAACAGGAATAAGCCAATTAATGCTCCAGTCTGTGTGCGACCTATGATCGGAAGCAGGATGGCTGCAAGACAATTTGCTATCACTCCCACCCCTGAGGCACGGACTTTTCCGAGCCTGTCTACAAAACCGAAAACCAAGCCTTCGCCTCCCAGTTCTGAAAGCCCAATAATGGCAGATGCAGCCCCAAGAGCGGCAATCTTTAATTGGAAGGAGTCTTCCAGCCAAATTCCAAAAGTGACGTTGACCAGTTCATTTGCGGTGGAGACCAGCAAGCCGATGGAGATGGCTACCAGAGAGACAGGGGATGTGAAGACTGTCTTAATATTTGCAAAGACTCCACCTTCAGGCAAGTTGAGTTTGGTAGAGCTTTTTAGGGTGAAGGCAATGTAAAGAAAGGCTGCTACGCCCATGAGTGTGAATGCAAAAAATGGAGATGCCCAACCAGAGCGGGCGATCAACCAGCCAACAGCGGGCACACCTAGAATGAATGCGAATGACCAGGCAAACTCGAGAATGGCAATGGCACTTCCACGCTCAGAGTAGGGTGTTTGATCAGCGATATGGGCTGTAAGAGATGGGTCGAAAAACGCTTTGCCCAACATGCTGAGGACAAGTGCAATGCCCAAGGATGTGACGGTGGGGAAAAATGACACCAACCCCATGGCAGCAATAAAACAACTGAGCCCCAACAACATGCCAAATTTTCGTCCACGTTGCTCGATGAAAGGGATGATAAAGGGTGTGAATGAGCCGACGATGGCACGATTGGCAATCAAACCGGAAACCACACCTATATCAACGCCGAGTCCGCGTGCGAAGATGGAGAGAAAGGGGTAGATCATCCTGTGTGCAGTATTTAGAACCACACGGATGGAGGTATAGATCAGTAATTGGATGCGAGGCATGAAAGGTTTGGGGTCAGGCAGCAGGCTTGAGGTTGAGGAGGATGCGGGTAAGGAAATAGGCAGCCAGCCATGCCAGCAGATTTAATCCGACAAAGAACCCGATGATGACGTAGTTGCCCGAGTTGAAGATGGGCGAAGGCGGCGGGTGCATAATATTTTCGGCAGTGGCAAAGATAACGCGCAGGGCGATGATATACAGGATATTTGCGAGCGATGTGAGCCAGGGAGTGTTAAATACCCAAAGCCCTACTTGAAGCAAAATACCTGTAACGGCAAAGATCATTGCCAGACGAAAGCGCGGCTCGGCGAGGAAGAGTCCGTTCCAGTTGCTTTGCATGGCAAGCAGAGACAGTGGCAGGTAGGTAACCCAGAAAATGATACCCGTCTGCCCGAGAGCGGCGCTCCAGGTGTGGAAGAGGTCGCGTCGCAGGACCAAGCCTAAAAGTCCGGCGAGAGCCGCGGCAATGAAGGCAATCTCCGCAGTGAGCACCCAAGCTCCATGCAGGTAGACGAGGCGGACATTTGATCCCAATGATTTTTCTTCTGGACCGAAGAGGGCAAGGATCGCAATGAGAATGATGGAGATAAAAAAGCTGATGAGCGGTGATTTGAGTTTGGACATGTCTCGAATTGTACCGTACCCAAAGCTTTTGTCTGTGTGACTGCTTGACAATCCATTTGGACGGGAATAGACTCAACGCGCTTTGATAACCCGACTTACTTTTCAAACTTTATAAGCAATTTTAGAGACCACTCATCCAAGTGTGTGGTCTCGTTTTATGTGTGTCGAAGCGATCTCGTTTTCAGGAGCCATGCATGACAGCGGAAGAAACTAAACAGGAATGGCACGCTCTTAGCGCCGATGAAGTTCTTAAACATCTTGAAGTTCATGAAGAAGGATTGACGACCGCCGAAGCCGAAGCGCGTCTTTCACATTATGGACCCAATCAATTGCGAGAAGCACCGCGCCCGGGCTTTCTTGCCTTGTTGTGGGATCAACTCAATAACTTTGTAGTGATCCTTTTGATCGTCGCTTCAATCATCTCGGCTTTGCTGGGTGATTATGTAGAAGCTGGCGCCATTATGGCGATCGTGGTCTTGAACTCTGTGCTTGGCATTATTCAAGAACAGCGTGCAGAGCAGGCGCTGGCAGCTTTACAAAAACTTGCCGCGCCCGATGCACAAGTGATCCGCGATGGTTCGCGCAAATCTGTGCCTGCCTATAATCTGGTGCCGGGCGATATTGTCTTTTTGGAAGCGGGGAATTTCATCCCTGCTGATTTGCGTTTGCTGGAAGCGGTCAACTTACGTGTAGAAGAAGCTTCACTCACTGGTGAATCGCTGCCGGTACAAAAGAATGCGGCAACCGTGCTTGATAAGAACGTTCCACTTGGAGATCGCAAGAACACGACATTCATGGGCACCGTGGTCAACTACGGGCGCGGACGTGGCGTGGTGACCAGCACTGGAATGAATACTCAGCTCGGTCTCATCGCCACCATGTTGCAAGGCGTGGAGTCTGAAGAGACACCGTTGCAGCGCAGGCTTGACCAACTCGGCAGGTCGCTGAGTATTGGCTCACTGATCTTGGTGTTCGTTGTTTTCATTGTTGCTCTCTTCAATTACACAGAGGTCAGTGGTTTATTTTCTGACCCCATCAATTACTTCAAAACCTTCGCCGAACAAATTACCGAAGTCTTTATCATTGCCATCAGCCTTGCCATCGCCGCTGTGCCCGAAGGTTTGCCTGCAGTGGTGACCATTTCTCTCGCTCTCGGCATGCGCGAGATGATCCAACGCCACGCGCTCATCCGCAAGCTCTCTTCGGTGGAGACACTTGGTTCTGCCACGGTCATCTGTTCGGATAAGACCGGGACGCTCACTCAAAACGAAATGACGGTCACACGCATCTGGGCAGACGGGCAGCTTGTTAGCGTTTCAGGGACCGGGTACACGCCGAAAGGGGATTTCCTCGTGGACGGCAGCCCTGTGGATGTGAAGAAATATCCCGCCATCCTTTCTACGCTCTGGCTTGGGGTGTTGAACAATGACTCCGTGATCGAAACAACCGGCGAAAGCGAATCCAATAAGACTTATCGCATCGTGGGCGACCCAACCGAAGGTTCGCTGCTTGTGGCGGCTGCCAAGGCTGGTGCCATTCATCCCGACATTAAAGAAGCATACCCGCGTGAGAACGAAGTTCCATTTGACTCCGAACGCAAACGTATGATCACGATCCATGATGTGACGAACCCAAACCCGAAAGACCCTTCGCCGTTCACCGATGATAAGCATAAGAATTGGGATGTCATCGCCGTTAAAGGTGCGCCCGATATTGTCATGACCCTGTGCTCGAAATATCAGGGCATGGACGACAAGCCGCGCGACCTAACTGACGATATGCGCAAACAGATCCTCGCCGCCAACGACGCCATGACCAAAGACGCCCTGCGTGTACTGGGTTTCGCCTATCGTTTGGATCAAGATGTTCCCAACAATATCGAACAAGTCAAAACCGAAGAACTCGAAAAGAATCTTGTCTTTGTCGGATTGATGGGCATGATCGATCCGCCGCGTACCGAAGTGAAGCCTGCGCTCGAACATGCGCGTCATGCGGGCATCCGTACCGTGATGATTACGGGTGACTTCCCCAACACCGCCAGGGCGATCGCTGAATCCATCGGGCTGCTGCGCCCCGGTAAAGGCGTAATGACCGGAGCCGAGTTGGACAAGATTGACGATGTTCAACTCAAAGCCATCATCGAAGATACAGATGTATTTGCCCGCGTCTCCCCCGAACACAAAATGCGCATCGTGGACGCGCTGCAAGCCAACGATGAAGTCGTTGCTATGACGGGTGACGGCGTCAATGACGCGCCTGCCATCAAACGCGCAGACATTGGTGTGGCGATGGGTATCACCGGCACCGACGTTGCCAAAGGCACCGCCGATATGGTGCTGACCGACGACAACTACGCCAGCATCGTTTCCGCCGTCGAGCAGGGACGCATCATCTACTCGAATATTCGCAAGTTTGTGTTCTTCTTGCTTTCCTCAAATGTCGCTGAGATCATGATTATCTTCCTCGCGACTCTTGCAGGTCTGCCTGCGCCGCTGACTGCCATCCAATTGCTGTGGCTCAACCTCATCACCGACGGTGCGCCTGCATTGGCTCTCGCTATGGAAAAAGGCGACCCGGATATTATGGATCAGAAGCCGCGTGCCAAGAGCGAGCCGATCGTCAACCGTTCGATGGGCATCGGCATCATCGTGCAAACCATCATGCAGACTTCTGCCGTGTTGATCGCATTTGTAATGGGATTGGCATGGCATCTCGAAGCCGGGGCAATGATCCCGGCGGGCTCAAACGTGTTATCGTACGTCCTTGCGCACGATTGGCGCGGTGTGGATGTGCAGACTGCCGAAACGATGGCGTTCGTTACGCTTTCGATGGCGGAACTCTTCCGTGCTTACACGGTCCGTTCAGAGCGCGCTTCCATCTTCCGCATTGGCATCTTCTCGAATAAATACATGCAGTATGCCGTGGGTATCTCGATGACCTTATTGATCCTGGTCTGTGCCGTGCCTTTCCTTCAACCCATTTTCAATACCCATTTCCTCAGCGGACGTGAATGGGGATTGGTGGTCGGCTTGGCGCTCATGCCTGCTGTAGCAGAAGAGATCACCAAGTTCTTCCTGCGAAGATCGGGAAAGTAATTTACCTTACGCGGTTTCAACGTAAGGGCGACCCTCCCTTTGCGCAACGACGTCATGTGGAAATTTGACGGGTCGCCCCTACTGCACGTTTCGTCTTATAAAAAAGTAGGTCACGCTTCAAGCGTGACCTACTTTTTCTTTTCTAAAAAGGCGTGCATGCCTTTGAGCATTTGCTTCCACTCTGCTTCGGCACTGATCTTCCTTTGTGTTTCGGCGGCGCGCTTTTGCATGAGTTCCATCACACGTTCGTCTTCACCTGCATCCAACCAGAAGCCGTGAGTGTTCGCTGTGCATGTATCCAGTTTGAGGTCGTACAACCTGTATCGAAATTCATCCAGCTTCGCCCCGCAATGCGGACAGGGAAACTCCGTTTGGGTTTGGAAATGCACAAGCGAGCCTTTGAGGGCATCTTCATCGAAAACCACATCTTCAAGCTTGTCCAGCTCGACAAAATCCAGCCACATGCCGCGGCAATTGGGGCAGGAATCGACCTCGAACATGCCTTTGTAAAATTTTTTCGTTAGTTCTGAATTACATTTTGGGCAATTCATCTTGGTTATCCATTTCATCTATGGGGAATAAGCCTTTAACTAAATCTTCCGCCACAGTATCATTCGGATTCATATCCAACCAAACTAAAAATTCGGCATTTCCCTTAGGTCCTAATAAAGTAGATTTCACCAAACCATGTATACCGAAACCTTCACTCTTTGCAAAGGTTAGTACGTCCACCAATACTTGCCGATGTACTTCCGGGTCACGGACGACTCCATCGCCGCGCGAGACAATCTTTTTGCCAGCTTCGAATTGAGGCTTGATGAGAGCGACAATTCCACTTTCCACTTTCCACTTTCCGATAACCGGTAACAGGGTTCTCAACGAAATGAACGAGGCATCTACAGTCACAAAGTCTATTTTTTCTGGCAGGGATTCTACAAAACGTGCATTGGTCTCTTCCATCACCACCACCCGCGGATCGTTGCGCAGCTTCCAATGCAGAATGCCTTTGCCTACATCAATGGCATAGACTTTTACCGCGCCATGCTGAAGTAGACAATCTGTGAAGCCGCCCGTTGACGAGCCCACGTCTGCACACACAAAGCCGGTCACGTCGATCTTGAACGTTTCCAATGCGCCTTCGATCTTTTCGCCGCCGCGCGAAACATAACGCGGACCAGTATCCACTGTCAGCGTGGCATCAGGCTGAACCGCAACAGCAGGCTTGAGCGCGACCTGACCCGCCACGCGGACTTGTCCCGCCATGATGAGGGCTTGAGCTTTGGCGCGTGAATCCGCCAATCCTTTTTCTACGAGTAGAACATCCAGACGAACTTTGGGCATGGCTCTATTTTACTGCCAGTAATGATATAAACGAGAAAACGGAGGCTGAATGAAAAGACTTATTTTTGTGTTTGCCCTGTGGACTTTTGCATGTGTTTCTGTGCCTCTTGTTGAACCGGCTCCTCCAACACCGACAACGGAAATATTTGAAACTCCGCGTGAAGCGATTGCGCGCCCATTTCCGCAGCATGTGGCGTATGCTCCGAACAGCATTCTGCCAGATCATCGCACACGCGAACAACTCGATGATGAAGTGCGCGCGTATTACGATTATTGGAAAGAGAATTATCTTGCAGAAGCAGGGATGAATGGCGATGGCATCATCATGTACCGCGTGGTGCTGGGTAAAGACGAACCGACGCGTTCCACTACCGTATCAGAAGGACAGGGCTACGGCATGGTGATCGTGCCGATCATGGCAGGCTACGACCCCAATGCGCAAATCATCTTTGATGGGCTATGGGCATTTGTAGATGCGCATCGCAGTGAGATCGACCCGCGTCTGATGGATTGGAACGTTCCGCTGGAGGAAGGCAATGCCAGCGCTTTCGATGGCGATGCCGATATTGCTTTTGGTTTATTGCTTGCTGATGCTCAATGGGGCAGCTCCGGGCGTGTGAATTACAAAGCCGAAGCCGATACGATGATCGCAGGCATCCTTGAATCCACGATCGGACCGGAAAGCCACTTGCCCATGCTGGGGGATTGGGTCAATGTGGGTGAAGCGCAATACAACCAATTCACGCCGCGCTCTTCAGACTTTATGTTGGTCAACTTCCGTGCATTTGCCAACGCCTCGAATGACTCCGTTTGGAATGATGTCGTTGTACAAAGCCAGAATGTGATGACCGGAATTCAAGCGCAATATAGTCCCGTATCGGGTTTGATGCCTGATTTTATTGTGAATGGTGCCCCCGCACCCGCCAATTTTTTAGAGAAGGGAACCGATGGCGCGTACAACTATAATGCTGGGCGCGTTCCGTGGCGCGTGGGTGCAGATGCCCTGCTCTACGATGACGCTGTCTCCCGATCTATTGTGCAGAATATTTCGCACTGGATCGAAGTCAGTACAAACGGTGATCCGCTGAATATCCGCGCCGGGTATCAATTGAACGGATCGCCATTGCCGAACAGCGACTACTTCACCACTTTCTTCGTGGCTCCGATGGGTGTCGCTGCCATGAACGATCCTGCCCAACAGGCTTGGTTGAATGCGATCTACGATTCTGTTTATGATAACCATATCGATTATTATGAAGACTCCATCAACTTGCTTTGTATGATGGTCATGAGTGGAAATTTCTGGTCGCCGTAAAATACAGGTAAAATAACCCCATGCTTACAGCCTTATTCAAAACCATGCGTCCGCGCCAATGGACGAAGAATGTGTTCATCTTTGCGGCGCTGGTCTTCGACAAACAATTGTTCGTCGTCGATTCTTTTTTGCGCACCCTGGCAGGTTTCGCCTTATTCTGCCTGATCTCTTCCTGCGTGTACATTTTCAACGACCTCGCAGATGTGGAATCTGACCGCCAACATCCTGAAAAGAAGAATCGTCCCATTGCATCTGGCAAACTGCCCGTCAACATCGCGTGGACGGCGGGTATCGCCTTCGTCATCATTGCACTTGGGCTTTCGTATTTACTTGCTCCAATGTTCTCCCTCGTTGTAGCTACTTATTTTGTCCTCAATCTGGCGTATTCACTTTCGCTTAAACATATCGCCATTCTGGACGTGCTCATCATCTCGTTAGGCTTTGTCCTGCGTGTTGGGGCAGGCGTTACCCTCATCGCCGTCGAACGTTTCTCTCCCTGGCTTTATATCGTGATGTTCTTGCTTTCGCTCTTTCTCGGTTTTGGCAAACGCCGTGCCGAACTTGCTTTACTTGCTCATGGTGCAGGCTCACATCGCAAAGTGTTGGATGGGTACACCCTGCCGCTTCTCGATCAATACATCATGATCGTCTCTGGCACTACCATCGTGGCATATTCACTCTACACCTTCTCCGCGCCCAACGTGCCTGAAAACCATTCCATGATGCTCACCATTCCCTTCATGGTCTATGCCATCTTCCGCTATCTATATCTAATTGAAGTTAAACACGCAGGCGGCACGCCTGAAGAAGTCTTGCTCTCCGACCGCCCGTTCCAGGCATCCATGCTGCTTTGGGCAATCACTGTCATCGTCATCTTCTACTTTTCATGAAAGCATCCGCGCCCGGCAAGATCATCCTCTTTGGCGAACATGCCGTCGTCTACAAACGCCCTGCGCTTGCCGTGCCGGTCAATCAGGTGCAGGTGGATGTGGAGGTTTCTGACTCTGACAAGCCTGGCGTGTGGATCGACGCCCCCATGGTGGACTTGCATGGCGAACTTTCCACGCTTCCTTCTGACCATCCGATTGGTTCGGTTATTCTGAAAGTTTTTCATCACCTCGGTATTTCCAAGCATCCTAACATTTCTGTGACCATTGCTTCTACCATCCCCGTTGCGGCTGGACTTGGCTCGGGTGCGGCCGTTTCCGTGGCATTGATTCGTGCTCTTTCTTCTTACCTCTCACTTCCTTTATCCAACGAACAAATCAACGCCCTCGTTTTCGAGATCGAAAAACTTCACCACGGCACACCTTCCGGCATCGACAATACCGTCATCACCTATAACATGCCCGTGTATTACATGAAGGACAAACCGATCGAGACCTTCGCATGCGGCAAGCCTTTTACCATTGTCATCGGCGACACGGGCGTCCCCGCGCCGACCAAAGAATCTGTGGGGGATGTGCGCCGTCTTTGGCTGCGAGATGCGAATCGCTTCGAGAGTATTTTCAACGAAGTAGCACAGATCTCTACCATGGCACGTCGACTCATTGAAGGCGGACATCCCGAACATCTTGGCGAACTGATGGATCACAACCATGAATTCCTTCAGCAGATGACCGTCTCTTCGCCGGAATTGGATGTCCTCGTGTATGCGGCACGCAAGGCAGGGGCGCACGGTGCCAAACTCAGCGGCGGCGGACGTGGCGGCAATATGATCGCGTTGGTAGACCAAGCCGCGGCGGAGTCGGTGGCGAGGGCTTTAATCTCCGCTGGCGCAAAACGGACGATCATCACCACGATCCAATAATCCCATTTCGTTTGATCTGTAGGAGTGGACATGCAGAAAAAGTGGTTTGCGATCATCCCGCCATACCTTGCCGTGTGGGCGGGATTATTTTTTTTCCATAGCGCCTGGGGCGCCTTGTTGGGGTTTCATATCGCCATCGTGTTCGTTTTATTTTTGTTGAAACCAAAAGTGCCACTGACTGTTTTGTTCAAGCCAGTGTCATTCAGATCGATAATTGGTAATTTGATTCTTTGTAGCTTAGGTGGATTGGGTCTATATCTCTTATGGAATTTTTTAGTCATACAGCCGGGGTTGATCAATTCCCTCAATGCCCTTGGGCTGAACGGTGTAACGTGGTTCGGTTTCATAACATATTTTTCACTGGTGAACCCGATCATCGAAGAATATTTTTGGCGCGGTGCCCTGGGGAGTGAGACCCGCTCGTTTTATATCGGCGACCTTGCCTATGCGGGCTATCATGTTCTTGTGATTTGGGAAAAGACTCAACTTTATACGGTGCTTATGGCTGTGGCGGCGTTGACCTTAATTGGCTGGGTTTGGCGGCAAGTTTACCGGCGAGACGGCAGTTTGCTCACGCCGATCCTCGGGCACATGGTTGCGGACTTTTCCATTCTGCTGGCTGTTTATCTTAAAGTGAGATAATTCATTGATATGAATATTCTTGCTCTAAAGTTAATCCTCGCACCGCTCATCATTGGTTCCGCCAGCTTGGCAGGACGAAAGTGGGGACCCGCCGTCAGCGGTTGGATCGTGGGCATGCCGCTGACATCGGGTCCAGTCGTTTTCTTTGTGGCACTGAGCCAAGGCATTTTGTTTGCAGAGAGTTCTGCCTTGGGTGTCTTAAGCGGCGGCATTTCTCTTGTGCTTTATGCACTCACCTACGCATGGCTTGCCA
Source organism: Anaerolineae bacterium (assembly GCA_017303735.1). The sequence continues at coordinate 10,536 of JAFLCF010000053.1, read as the reverse complement.
CACGATTTAAGTGGTTTGTATCCATTGCGGGGAGCATTCTTGTCTTTTCGTTGAGTACCTTGTTTTTACAAACAGTTTCGATCTCACTTTTTGTCATTGCCCCAGTGGTTGCATTGGCGATCGTGGCTGGGCTGAGCTTCATGCCAAAAGGTGATGTTGAACCGGGGAAAAGTGAACAAAGTAGATGGGATATTCCCGTACGTATCCTGATCGGGACGAGCTTTATCCTACTTCTAACAGGCATTGCCCCCTTCATCGGCTCACGCATGACCGGTCTGTTGACCACGATTCCCTTGTACGTCACCATCTTGAGCATTTTTGCGCACCGCGATCATGGTCCTGCCGCCGCAGCCCACGTCCTGCGCGGACTACTCTATGGCATGTTCGCTTTCACCGGTTTCTTTCTGGTTTTGAGTTTACTGATCGAACAAACCAGCCTCGGCATATCATTCGGGCTGGCTGCCCTCACTGCGTTGGCAGTGCAGGGAATGTCATTGTTGGTATTAAGAAGAACACAGGGTTAAAACAAAAACGGCGCGGAGACCCGCGCCGTTTTGCTGAACCTTATCCCAACTTCGCACGCTCTGTCATTTGCTGGCGCAGGTCGTGTGTGTCTTTATCAATGGTGAAGATGGCACCCAGGTAAAAGAAGAAACACAACACCCATGAGATGGTGCAGATCAGTAGGATTGCCGTCTTCAGATCGATCGCATCTGCGATGACACCAGTGAGAATGGGTGCAAACGCCGCGCCCGCATTTTCAATAAAGTATTCCACCGCCTGCGCCGTCGAGCGGACTTCCGGAACGGTCACATCGTACACGGTAGCGATCACATTGGCAGAAGAAAGCGGCATAAAGACAGCCGTCAGGCACATCAGCACAAAGAATTGATTGCGCGCTTCGGTGGGGGTATTCAACGCAAAGTACATGAAGATCGCACCCAACAACACCCCAACGCTGGAAACGATGATGCGACCCTTGTTAGTGCGTTTGAACGCCATATCCCCAAGCGCACCGCCAATGAAATATCCGCTGGCGAGGATCAGGATCACAGGCGCCATGGTGAACAGGATGCTGTTGCCATCGTAGCCGCGTTCTTTTTCAAGATAAGCGAAAAAGAAAAAGGTGATAACGTTCCACGGAAAAACGCCCGCAAAGCCCTGCAAAAAGACAAACCACATGGTCTTCTTTTTGAAAATGTCTCTTGCCTCTGCCCACGAGAACTTGAAGGTCTGCATCTCTGCCATGTTCTCGAATTCGGGTTCGGCTTTTCCGCGCGGCATTTCTTTGACAAAGAAAAAGATGAGGATCGCGATCACCAGTCCCAACGAGCCGGTGATGTAAAACACGCTGCGCCATCCGCCGATCATGGGAGCAACGATCAATGCCAGGATCATACCGACCAGATAGCCAATCGGTTGAGCCAATTGCAAAACACCGTATATCTTCCCACGCAGGTTGGGTCCAAAATAATCGGCGATGAGTGTGTACAAGCCCGGGTAGGATGAGTCATCGATACCGGTCGAGGCGCGGGTTGCAAGAAAGCCGCCAAAACTCTTTACGATGGCATTGAACCAGGTGGTTGCTCCCCAAACAAAAGAAGCCAGCGATAGTAATTTTGTGCGTGAATAACGGTCGTATAAATAACCCCAGATCGGGTAAAGGATCGTTGCAACGATCAATGCCCCCGAATTTACCAGCCCCCATTGCTTATTGTTGATATTGAAGTCTTCGCTGATCTGCACTTGTAACGAACCGATCATCAATTTATCGGTCTGGTGCAACAGCATGAAAAAGAAGAAAATGACGACCACGACCCAGCGATTACTTGCTTGCTCTTTGGACATAACAACCTCGTTTGGATGGGATGCCCAAGTATCAAGGGTCAGGGGTCAGGTGTCAAGTATCAGATGAGTCTTCCGAGATAATTTCCTGTGCGAGTTTTTTTAACTCATCCGCATTGGAGACTTTCGCTGCATCGAAATACTGCCCCAACAAATCCAGCGGGCTCAAACTGCTCACCACCTGTCCCTCGTCAATGCGCACCCGCGACTCGATCTGTGGGCGTTTCACAAAATGGAACTCAAACGCATCTGCTGCATATTTTCGCAAAGCGGATTCATCAATGAGTGAATCCCATTCTCTTGGATATTCCACCACCAGGCGGATGATCGCTTCGGACATTTCCTTCGGCTTGGGCAATGCCGCCTTAAGTGACTCTGTCACGCTCTCACTCGACGTTAGAACTGCCCGGCGGTCTATAAACTTTCTCACCCCTGTCAGTTGGATCCACTCTACTTCGGTGTCGCGTCCTTTTTCCACATCGGCAATGACGAAGTATCTATCTTCCTTTGCCTCGCCAAAGTCGACTCGTTCAATTGAGCCGGGGTAGATCACTGGCGGCTGATGCCCTTCATTCACATCCTGTGGTTTGTGGATGTGTCCCATTGCCACATAACTAAACTTCGGATTCTTAACCAATGAGCCGGTCAACACCAGATCATTGCCCAACATCACCAGCCGTTCGCCTCCGAACTTCGCGCCTTCAATGGAGGCATGCGCAGTCAAAATGACAGGCAACGCATCATCGGTTTGGGCGAGCATGTCTTCCATTAAATCCGATATTCGAGATTCGATATTTGAGAAAATCTCTTCAGGTTTTTCGGCACTCATCTCCAGCGTAGCCATCAGCCCAGAGCGGGCAACCCAGGGCATGGCGATGACTTGAAGCGGCACGTCCCATAACTCTGCGGGTGTGAGCAACTCAGGCGCATCCAACACTTTTACATAGGGCACTTGCAGGGTCTTGAATTCCTGCAAAGCATGTGCCCGCCCAATGGACGGAGAAATGTCATGATTGCCAACCAATAGCAGAGTCGGAATCTTCGCCTGAGATAAACGCATGATGCGTTTGCCCCACTCGCGCTGAAAGGTCGGAGCCGGAGAACGGTCCTTGTATGCATCGCCCGCGAAGATGACCAAGTCCACTTTGCGTTCAATGGCTGTATCCACGATGGTGTCGAGCGATTTGAGAAAATCCAAAACACGAAGGGGCAAACCCGAAACTGGGTCATGCCGTCCGTAATTGGTCATATCGATGTGTGCGTCTGCAAAGTGAAGTAGTTTCATAGTTAGATAGTTAGGTGGTTGATTTAGGTTTTGTGTTCTTGCGAAGATAGGCGACAAGCCCGTTTATTAGTTTTTTTGTTTCGGTGGCTAGGTTGTAGGCTTGGGTAAGTTCATTGTGGGCAATATATTTGCGGTCAAGTGCCAGATATAGTTCCGATTGTACTTCGCTTGCAGATCGTCTTGCCATCTTAAGAAACCGAATAAACTCTGCATTTGTGCCTGCGTCGAATCCTTCTGCAATATTGTGCATGATAGATCCGGATGCGCCTTGGATTTGATTGCTCAGGCGAAAGTCTTTTGCAAATTGCACATGTTCGGTTAGATCTTAAACCATATTTGTAAGTTGACGCGCCTTCTGCCAGCTTTGCAAATCTTCAAATCGCTCAATTTTCGCCATTTTGCCTCTGCCTCATTTTCTTGAAACGTTTTAGAACTGAACTACGAAGCTATCTAACTACAAAACCATCCAACTACTCTACGGCTGAATCCCTAATTCTTGTAACGCCTGCACCGCGGGGTACCAATCTGTGTGGACTTGAAGTGCGGCACGGTAATCAGCGATGGCGGCGTTTGTATCGCCGATCATGTAATACGCACGCCCGCGCCAAAGCAGGGACTCTTCAAGGGTAGGCTTGGAGATGGTCTTGGTCAGTGTAGTGGTGGCAAGGTCAACCACGTCCTGATACCGAGCCGAATAGTAATAAGCAAAATACGGTCCGGTCTGATACCACATCATGCGGAAGGGACGGTTGCCCTTATCCAGGTCCCATTTGGAATATTGGTTAAACGCCTGGTCATAGGCGATGGAGGCATCGGAATATTGATTGAGGAGCACATGGCTGGTACCTTTGTTGAAATAGGCAAAGAACAGGTCGTTCTCTTCCAGCTCAGCAATATCTTTGGATGCAAGTTCAAGGGCATGGTTTGCCGCCCAGGTTTCATCAGCCCAGGGTCCTAAGATTCCAAGCACTTCCTCTTCCTGTCCGGCAGGGTAAATGACCATGAACAAATAGTTAAATGATCGCCAGCCGTCTTCGTACTCTTCATATTTACTGAGCAGGTCTTTGCCGGGTTTCAAGTAGGCATCTTGCACAATGAAGCCGCCCTTGGCATCGTCGTACCCTGTAGTGAAAAGATAATGTCCGAGCCAGTCGATCTTGCCGGTGTAATCACGTTCGTAATAGCCTTTTTCCACGATCACAGGGAAGCCTGCTGCGATCAGCCGCTTGAGCAGATCCATGTCGCCGCCATGACGGTATAACGCGCGGTATTCATTGGTTTGCGTGTTGACAAAGTCCACCAGTTCATAGGGCATCACGTTCTTATCGGGCAAACCGCGTTCAATAAAGGTGAGTTTTGTATCGGGCGAACCCGGTTTGATGACTTTGGCAACATCATCACGGTTACCGCTCCAGCCCCAGAAGTTCAATGCCATCGTCAAATTGGCGGGACCGCAATAGTTCCAACGCCCGTGCTGGTCGACGTAAGTCACACCTGGCAGGATAACCGTATCAGGCACAGGCGTGGGTGTGATCGTGGGTTTTGCGGTGGGACCTGTTTTGGTGGCTTTTGGCGTAACGGTTGCGGCGGGAGTTAACGTCAACAACATTTCAGCGCGGGCTGTGCCCACAGCGGTTTCAACGGTAAGCGGATTTGTTTCACCACCCGGTTCAAAGACCGCTTCGCTGGGTGGATTGAAAAAGTAAACCACTCGCGTGCGCAAAAGTTCATATTGTGTGGACAGGCGATTTTTTATTGGTGGGATCAAAGCGATACCAATGACAAGCACAACCGTGGCAAGAATCCACCAACGTTTGTCGATAGTTTTAAGTTTTTCCATGTAAAAGATTATACATGAAAGGCATGTCCCCCAAATTAGGCTTGTTTAATGATTTACTTGTTGTGCGTTGTTCGTCGTAGGGGCAAACTCAACCGTATACCATCTATTATCTGCCGATGTATTGCAGCGCCACACGCAAACGTTCTTCGACATCTTTGGGCGCATCTTTGGGCAGGGCTTGTAGCGCGGCTTGTGCTTCGACCACAGAGTAGCCCAACGCGGTGAGCGCGGCAAGCACTTCGCTGTCGTAGTCGGCGAGCGCTGCCATTTTGGAGAGCGCGTCGGTGGGCTTGAGTTTGTCTTTGAGGTGAATCGCCATTTTTTGCGCGGTCTTTTTGCCTACGCCCGGCACTTTGCTGAGCAATTCTTCTTCGTCAGAAAAGATCGCGCGTTGAATGGTCTCCAGTGTGAGTGTGGATAAGACCGAGAGCGCCACTTTGGGACCAACCCCATCGACCCCGAGCAGGATGTTGAACAGGTCGCGGTCTGATTGGGATTCAAAGCCGTAGAGAGTCAACGCATCTTCCCTAACGACGAGATGGGTGAACAAAAAGAGCATTTCTCCCGCCGACGCCTTTGTGCGCATCGGCGCCGGGACGAAGACTCGCATGCCCACACCGCCCACTTCGACGATGATGGCGTTATCTTCAACGTGCTGTACTTCTCCGCGTAAGGTTGCAATCATTAGTCTATTTAACCACAGATGAACACAGATAAAAAGGATTTTTGAGGTGAGTTATGGATTTGAGGTTTTCCAATTGTTGGAAGGATGGAGACGTTTGATCTCAACTTTCGTTGTGCCAAAATTGATGAGAAGACAAATTTCTGCACCGGTTGCACGTAAATAATTCAAGGCTTGTGCCATGTGCTCGTCTTTGAGCATTGAAACAGCTTTTAATTCAACCAAAATCCGATTCTCGACCAATAAATCAGCAACAAATTCGCCTACCACAACGCCATCGAAATTAACTTTGATGGGATGTTGCTGAACTACATGTAAGTTTGATTTGCGAAGTAAATGAGCTAGAGCGTTTTCGTAAACTTTTTCAACGAAGCCAATCCCTAGTGTGTTGCTAACAGTATAGGCGCAGCCAATGATTTTCTCTGTGATTTCGTTACCTTCAAATGTTGGCATGTCAACCTCCCATTCATCTGTATCAAAGGTTCATCTGTGTTTATCTGTGGTTTTAATCGTATCTTGCCGTATTCAAATGGGTGATGGCGATTGCCAGCGCGTCGGCGGCATCGTCGGGTTTGGGGATCTTTTCAAGCTGAAGTAACGTCCGCACCATTTCTTGCATCTGACGTTTTTCTGCAAAGCCGTAGCCCGCTACAGCCTGCTTCACTTCGTTGGGACTGTATTCGTAGGTGGGGACGTGCGCTTTCTCAAGCGCGAGCAGCACTACACCGCGGGCTTGCCCAACCGTGATGCCGGTGGTGACGTTGCGCGAGAAGAACAATTTTTCCACGGCGGCGGTATCGGGTTTGTGTTTCTTCAGAATCTTGTTGAGATCATCGAAGAGCATCACGAGCCGGGCGGAGTCACTGGCTTCTTTCGGGGTGAGGATCACACCATAGGCAACAGTGACCAGTTCCCCGTCTGGCATGAGGCGTACGAGTCCGTAGCCGGTGGTGGCGGTGCCGGGGTCAATTCCGAGGGCGAGGGTCATAAACTCATTTAACCACAAAGGACACGAAGTTCACAAAGGAAAAACCTTCGTGCCCTTCGTGTCCGTCGTGTTTAATGCTTTTTATGCGTTTTCGAGGGCCGCGAGCGCTTCGTCAGACATCTTCACGTTGTGATAGACATCCTGCACATCGTCGAGTTCTTCGAGATTTTCGACGACCTTCATGACCGACATGATCTCTTCCACGCCGAGGTCGATCTCTTGTTTGGCGATCAAGCGCAGACCGGCTTCAGCAGGCTGCACTTTGGCTTTGCCAAGCGTATCCATGATGGTCTTGAAAGCATCGACAGGACCGTAAATTTCGATCTCTTCGCCGCTATCCACCACGTCGTCGGCTCCGGCTTCCACGCCGAGTTCGAAGGCTTTATCGAATGCCATGGCGCTGGAAGGGAAGGAGAAGTAGGACTTGCGGTCGAACTGCCAGCCAACGGCTCCGGCTTCTGCCATATTGCCGCCGAACTTGCTGAAGATGTGGCGTACATCTGAGACGGTGCGCACGCGATTGTCGGTGACGCAAGCGACCATTACCGCCGATCCATGCGGACCGTACCCCTCAAGCGTCAGTTCTTCGAACACGGCGGCATCCTTGTCTTCGCCGGTGCCTTTTTTGATGGCGCGTTCGATATTATCTTTGGGCATGTTCTCGCCGCGTGCTTTTTCGACCGCCAACCTCAGACGGAAATTGGTATCGGGGTCGCCGCCATCACGTGCGGAAATGGTGATTTCGCGCGCCAGACGGGTGAAGATGGCGCCGCGTTTGGCATCGGCTACGCCCTTTTTTCGTTTGATAGTGGACCACTTGGAATGTCCGGACATGTCGTTCTCCTTCAAAAATAACCATTTTGGTTGTGGAATTATGAATTAGGCGGAAAAATTATACCATTCTGGTTTCGCGGCATGGTAGGGCGGGGCTTGTGCCACGAGGGTATTACCTGCTCTATTTGTTGGTCTTAAGGTTTTCAACATCACGCTTTATGAGGTTGCGTCCGCCGATCCATGCGCCGATGGCGGTAGCCAGCACTGAAAATAAGAAACTGAACAGGATCGCCGCCTCGAACCGCCCTGAAAAGATGACGTTCAAAATCAGCACATCCAACGCCAGCACCGATTGACGAAACGCTTCGGGCAGGAAGATGCCGAAAACCAGCCCGAGAAATGCGCCAAACGCCATGCCCGTATACGCGCCGACGCTGACCCCGCCAGTCGTCCCAGCCGTGCGGACGACAAGCCAGCCTGTCAGCGCACCGGTGGCAAGTCCGCTCACTGTGCCGATGATGGCAGCCGTAAGAATCCCACTCCATGTGCCGCTGATCGCGCCTGAACCCGCGCCGAGGATGGCTCCCAAAAGTGCGCCAAGCCATGAGCCAAAGAAAATACTTTTTGGATTAAGTTCGTTAGTCATAATTGTATTTTACCTTTTCCTTATTACATCGTAGGGGCACCCCGCCCCTACACCCATCATAAATCAGATACAATCGGAAAACCTGACCCAATTGGAGATGCGATGACAGACCTCGAAACCAACGAAGATTTTGATGAGCCCGCTTCCTTCAACGAAGATATTGATACAGCCTCCATTGAAGAATCCATTCGTAAGATGCTCACTGCCTTTGGCGAAGACCCAGATCGTGAAGGCTTACAAAACACGCCCAAGCGTGTTGCTCGCATGTACCCTGAATTGCTCAGCGGATACCGCACCGATGTGGATAAACTCGTCAACAACGCGATCTTCAATGTGACCTACGATGACATGGTGATCGTGCGCGACATTGAATATTTTAGTTTGTGCGAACATCACATGTTGCCCTTCATGGGTCGTGCCCATGTTGCTTATATTCCAAAAGGGCAGGTGATCGGTCTATCAAAAATCCCCCGCATTGTGGATATGTTCGCCCGCCGTTTACAAGTGCAGGAACGCATGACCCGTCAGATCGCCGACTTTATTCATGACTTGCTCAAACCGCAGGGCGTGGCAGTTGTGGTCGAAGGCTTGCATCTTTGTGCCATGATGCGCGGTGTAAAAAAGCATGACGCCCGCATGACCACCTCCGCCATGCTGGGCTCATTCCGCAAGAGCATCAATACAAGACAGGAATTTTTGGATCACCTCAACCGCGGCGCGGAGCCGTTAAGGATCTAAAAACACATCCTCCCGCTTTCGCATCCAAACCTGACCTTGAGCCTGCTTCGACACTTCGAGCAGGATCATCCTTTTGGCGGGATGCAAGAAGTTGGGCGCCAGTTCCGCCAGTGGGACGATCACAAAGGCATATTCCCAGAACGGAATATTGAGTGGTTCGTCATCGTATAACAGCATATCAATGTCGATCGTGCGCGGCGCATTCTTCTCGGCGCTGCGGATACGTCCAAGTGAATTTTCAATGGGACGTATGACCTGCGCCTTGAATTCCGTATAGTGCAGGGATGTCTGGAATAGAATGCAGGCATTCAAAAAATTAGGTCCGTCAAACCCCACAGATTCCGTTTCCCAAACGGACGATACAGCCTCGACCTTCCCAACCTTGCGCAGCATGGTCACCGCCTGCGGAAGGTGAGTCTCCGCGTTGATGTTTGACCCGAGGCTTAGGTATAGGCGATGCAGGTCATTCATCTCGTTTGCGTTCGACCTCCACACCAACCGATTTGGCAAAACGCACTGCCCCGGGTTTCTCTACACGGACAACTGCTTTGCGTACCAAAGGTGTTTCGAGGCAAATTTTAGCAAGGTCATTTGCCAGGGCTTCAACCGTCAGGCGTTTGGCGGTCATGGCGTGGGTTTGGATCTTCTTGGTGAGCACGCTGTAATCCACGCAGTCGTTGATGTCGTCGGATTCTGCGGCTGCGATCGTGTCGGTATACACCGTCACGTTGATGAGAATATCCTGCTCCTTCTCGCGCTCCCACTCGCGGATGCCAATAATGCCGCGTACGAGTAGGTCTTTGATAAATACTTTGTCCATGAAGGCTCCTAATCTATTGACGATAGACCATTGACGATTGACGATGGAAGTTCGTCCATGGTCTGCGGTCTATCGTCCGTGGTCCAATTTACACCAAATGCCTGCCGCCATCCACGTGCAGAATCTCGCCTGTTATGTAAGCGGGACCTGATAACAGGAACAGCAAGGCATCTTCCGCTTCACCTGCTTCGCTCCAGCGTTTGGCAGGGACGGGGTCAATGATCTTCGGGTTGGGTGTGGGTTGATCTGCGGGAGGCAGAATCGCCCCCAACGCCAACCCATTGACAGTGATGTTCGGCGCAAGGGCGATGGCTAATGATTTGGTCATCGCCGCCAATGCAGATTTTGTGACGGTGTAAGGGAAGTGGTCTGCACCGGGGCGCTGAGCGCGCCAATCGAGGATGTTGATGATGCGTCCTCTTACATCGCCGCCGGGGACGGCGGCTTGAGCAATATATTTTGCAAACGCCTGGCTCAACAAGAACGGTGCAGTGAGGTTGATGTTGAGATGGTTGTTCCAATCTTCGAGCGATGTGTCGTGTATGGATAACGGCTCAAAGATGGATGCGCTGTTGACCAATCCATACAGCGGACTTAATTCATTGGCACGTTCGATTAATTGGGATGCGCTTTCGGGGTGAGAAAAGTCTGCAACGAGAACCCAGGCGCGGCGTCCGAGAGAGACGATTTCATCTTTGAGGGATTCGGCTTCGGCGGGCGAATGTCCATGATGGAGGATGAGGTCTGCGCCAGCGCGTCCACAGGCAAGAGCGAATAAACGCCCCAGGCGGCGGGCGGCTCCGGTGATGAGGATGGTTTTGCCGGTCAAGTCAGTCATAGCTAGATTCTAACACCTCTAAATTTGACAGGATTTCTCCGCTTCTTGACTCGGGTTTTTAGAGGTGATACTATCGTTAG
>JAFLCF010000052.1 GCA_017303735.1 Anaerolineae bacterium | reverse complement strand
CAGCGTATTACCTTATCCACAATATGGCGGCTGGGCATGGGTACACCACCATCGAATTGGAAGGCGCACAAAATTTTTCATCCGCTGCCGAACAAGCAGGGATTGAACATATTATTTACCTCGGCGGCTTGGCAGACCCAGAGCAACATATCGCTCCGCACATGCGCTCACGTATCGAAACCGGCCTGACCTTGCGAAAAGGCAGCGTCCCCGTCACAGAATTCCGCGCGGGAGTCATTGCGGGCTCAGGCAGTATCTCATTCGAGATGATCCGCTTTATGACAGAGTTATTTCCGATTATTCCCGGTCCGCGTTGGTTGAAGAACAGGTCCCAACCGATTGCTGTACAAAACGTGATTGATTACTTATTGGCAGCCTTGACCAACTCCAATGGGCGTGATGGAGTCTTCGAGATCGGGATGCGACAAGTCTTCGTCTATACCGACTTGATGAAAATGTATGCCAACGCCCGCGGACTTAAACGCAGTCTCTTTCTGCTTCCCTATGTGCCTGTCTGGTTCATGGCATTCGGCATCGACTTAATGACGCCTGTCCCGTACCCGATTGCGTATGCGCTCGTCGGTGGGCTTTCGAGCGATAGTATCATTTTGCACGTGAATGCAGAAAAAGCTTTCCCTGAGGTAAAGCTCATGGATTACGAAACAGCTACCGTCGAAGCTCTGAAGCGTTTGCATCCGCTGAAGATAGAACGAGTATGGGACGATGGCTCCAGCGGAGTCAAAATCCTGAAACACGAAGGTTTCTTCATCGATCATCGTGCTGTGGAAATAAATCTCTCTGCTGAAAAAATCATGAATGTCATCAAAGGCTTTGATAAAGATGGAGACTGGTTGTTTGCGAATTGGTTATGGCGTTTGCGCGGTGCAATTGAAGGAAAGCAAAGTAATTTTTACCAAATAGATGTACAAAAAGAGAATCTTATTTTGTTGCACTCCAAACTAAAAGCCCCCGGCGAAGGCTGGATGGAATGGCGTGTGGAAGAAAATCATCTTATTCAAACGGCATACTTTGCACCGCGCGGGCTTGGCGGATTTTTATACTGGTATGTGCTTGCACCATTTCACTCCTATGTGTTTCGCGGACTTCTTAAGACTGTAATCCAAAAAGCAATGGTACAATGACCTCAACATAACGAATCAGCAAGCGGCGAAGTCCGGTGCAAACCCGGCGCTGTCGCGCAACTGTGAAGTTCGGTCACACGTAAAACGTGACCCTACCCAAGCCAGGTCGCCCGCTCTGATCGGTTCAACCACTTCTCGCGGAAAGGAGGTGGAGAACAGGTCCACACCGGATTGACTCTCCCACCTCCCCAGCCTATGCTGGGGATTTTGATTCTGTACTACCACACACACTAGGAGAAAAGATGTTTCGTAAGACTTTCATTTTGACCTTACTGATCGCGCTGCTCGCTGCATGCGCTCCGGCTCAGGCTACGCCGGTCGTTGATTCTGCTCCGACAGAAGTTGCCGCCACTGAAGCCGTTGCCACCGAAGCTGCGGCAGAAGCTGAAGCCTACCTCGTCACCTCTGATGGACTCGGACGTGAAGTGACCCTCGCCGCGCCTGCCCAACGCGTTGTTTCGCTCGCGCCATCCATCACCGAGATCTTGTTTGCCGTCGGCGCCGGTGACCAGGTTGTCGGTCGCGATGAATTTTCTGATTACCCCGCTGAAGCCGCTTCGATTGACAGCGTCGGCGGCTCGATGGGCGAATACAGCGTGGAAGCCATCGTTGCCCTCGAACCCGACCTTGTGCTCGCCGCCGAAATCAACACACCTGAACTGGTCAACCAATTGGAAGACCTCGGTCTGACCGTGTTCTACGTCAACAACCCGACCACCATCGAAGAAATGTACGGCAGCCTCGAAAATGTCGCCGCACTCACCGGGCACGATGTGACCGAATTGATCGACTCGCTCAAGGCACGCGTCGCCGTGATTGATGAGAAAATCGCCCCCATCAGCGCTCGCCCGTCTGTCTTTTATGAGATTGACGCATCTGACCCTGCCAAGCCGTATACGTATGGTCCCGGCACCTTTGGCAATTTATTGATCGAGCGTGCTGGCGGATTCAACATCGGCAGTGAAGCGACAGATGCCTATCCACAGTTGAGCCTGGAGCAAATCGTGGTTGCCAACCCATCCATCATTCTGCTTGGTGATGCCATGTGGGGAGTAACGCCCGAATCTGTGCTTGCTCGCGAAGGTTGGGGTACCATTGCCGCTGTACAAAATAATCAAGTCTTCCCCATCGACGACAACCTCATCAGCCGCCCCGGTCCGCGCTTGGTAGATGGTCTCGAAGCGTTGGCAAAAATTTTGCATCCCGGTTTGTTTGAGTAGGGATAACCCTCGCGGTTATCCTATTATCTTGTTTATTAATACAAAAGGGGCGGATGCAAGATCCGCCCCTACACCATGAAAAAGCCTTTTCTTTCCTCTATCCTCTTTCTTCTATTCGCCATTGTGCTCAGCCTTGCCATTGGCTCTGTCTTCATCTCTCCAGCCGAGATGTGGAAGATTCTGCGCGGAGTCGGCGAAGAAAAATTTACCTTCATCATTTGGAACATCCGCTTACCGCGCACGGTGCTGATTGCCCTAACCGGCGCTGCCCTTAGCGGAAGCGGCGCATCGTACCAAGGCTTGTTCCGCAATCCACTCGCAGACCCATTCCTTATCGGCGTGGCATCGGGGGCTGGGTTAGGTGCGGTCATTGCCATGTCGATTCAGTGGCCCTATTCATTTTGGGGACTGATGGCAATTCCCGCTGCCGCATTTATCTCTGCTTTGCTAACTGTCTTTATCGTTTATTTTCTTGCCCGCGTCGGGCAGACTGTCCCCACTACAAATCTAATTCTTGCTGGGGTTGCTTTCTCCTCTTTTGCCACTTCGCTGACATCCTTCCTCATGCTGCGCTCCACCAGTGAAGTGCGACGCGCATTGGGTTGGCTGCTCGGCGGAGCCAGCCAAGCCGGGTGGACGGCCATCCTTGCCATGCTACCCTATCTTGTGATCGGGTTGGGGATTCTCGTCTTCTTTGGGTATCGGCTCAATCTCTTGCAATTCGGCGATGACCAGGCGCAACAAATGGGTGTAAATGTCACTCGCACGAAAACGATCCTGCTCATCGCATCGTCACTAGCAACGGCGGCGGCAGTTGCCTTCTCTGGCATTATTGGCTTTATCGGCTTAGTCGTGCCGCATATCATGCGCCTGTGGTTCGGCGCGGACTATCGTCGTCTCATCCCGCTCTCGATCATCAGCGGTGCCTCTGCCCTGCTGCTCTCTGATATTCTTGCACGGATCGTGCTCGCCCCGCAAGAGATTCCCGTGGGCATCATCACAGCACTGGCTGGCGCACCGTTCTTTTTGTGGGTGTTGCGCCGCGTTAAAAATCAAGGATATTGGTAAATGAAAGCTGTCATTCAAACACTCACGCAGAACAATTTGCATCTCTTCAATCAATTCGACCGTAAGTTTACGGTCTCATCCAAGATCGTGCTCGATATGGTCGGGAATAAAATCAACTGGGCAGTTACGCCTGTAGAGCCGTATGAAAAAGAGATCCCCATTGATGAAGTGGATCCCGTCACCTTTATCAATAGCGAAGATAAAGTTATCTTCCTTGCCGAAGTGGATGGCAAACTCGCCGGGCAGATCAAGATCATCTCATGGTGGAACGGCTATGCTTACATCGACGACGTGATCGTCAGCCCGCAGTTCAGAGGTCTCGGCGTAGGAAAAGCTCTGATGGAGGCTGCCATTCAATGGTCGATTGAGAAGCGCTTTCCCGGCATCATGCTTGAAACGCAGGATGATAACGTCGCCGCATGTAAGTTATACGACTCGTGTGGATTCATCCTCGGCGGCTTCGATCAATACACGTTGAAAAATTTCAAGCCGAATGAAACTGCACTATTCTGGTATTTGATCTTCTGATCGTAAGGGTGAGGTCCTCTCGCCCGTCTTTGGGCGGGAAGACCCCGCCCCTACAGGAAAAACATGTTAAAGATTCAAAACCTCTCCGCCTCGTATCACGGACATCAAGTGTTGCATGATGTCTCGTTCGACGTTAAGAACGGCGAGGTGCTTGCGTTGATCGGTCCGAACGGCGCAGGCAAATCCACCATCATTCGCGCCGCCAGCGGAGTGCTTCCATCCACAGGTTCGGTCCGCACCAACGGCGACGACTTCCATTCGCTCGACCCGTTGCAGCGCGCGAAGTACATTGCTGTTGTGCCGCAGGCGATCTCACTTCCGCCCGCATTTACCGTGTGGGAAACGGTCTTGATGGGACGCACGCCCTACCTTGGTTTTCTCGGCAACGCCTCTACACATGACGAGGAACTGGTGCGCGATGCCCTGACTCGAGTCAACGCCTTAAGCTTTATCGACCGCCGCGTGGGCGAACTCTCTGGCGGCGAGGCGCAACGCATCTTGCTCGCCCGAGCCTTGTGTCAATCCACACCCATTCTCCTGCTCGATGAACCGACCTCGCATTTAGACCTGCAATATCAAGTCAGCCTTCTCGAATTAATTCGCGAGTTGGCGCATAAAGAAAACCTTGCTGTGCTAATTGCGTTACACGACCTCAACCTCGCCGCCCGTTATGCAGACAGAGTTGCTCTATTGGTCGGTGGACGATTAAACGCTATCGGTACCCCACGCGAAGTGCTCACCTCCGAAAAAATATCCAATGCCTATTGTTTACCGGTAAATGTAGTGGAGCATCCATTCATGGATACTCCACTAGTTTTACCAAAATAACTATTAGTCCGATATTCTACAATCAATATATGTTTATTAACTTACTCAACACTTCTATTAATTAAATTTTGTTCGATCATAAGTATGTCTGGATAAACTAACTTTACACCCTGTCTTGTTAAAGCTAATACTTTTTTTGCTTTTTGTACTAATATTTTTTCAAAAGCACCGTCCAACCTTACTGGCACATTTGCAGTAGAATGAGTATATTCACTATCTATATAATTTGAGGTCGTTGGAAACATATTTTGAATAAGAAATGCCCTCTCATATCCTAATAATTCTCCAAAAACAATATTGTCACATCTTCCATATCTTGTAATTCTATTTTGATAAAATCGTCTGTATTTTTCAACTTGTGATGAAACTGGAATCATCCAATAAATTTGATTTGAAACGTCCATAAATGCATAAAAACAAGGTCTACCTTGCCTATAGCCCTCTTTGTTTCGCATTAATGTAGGGTCATCAAAATCCACAAAGAACTTATCTTGTAAAAAATAAAAATGTCCTAAATCCATTTTATCTCTCCCTTAAGTAAAGGCTCTATCTTAAACAAGATAGAGCCTTTACAAAACTTGAACTCGACCTTGTTTTAGTTGCATATCGAGTAGCAACAAGTATTTGGGCTCGACTTTGTTTTAGTTGCATATCGAGTAGCAACAAAAATTTCTTTCCACATCATTATATTGCAACCTGCAAGTTAGTCAAGGGTTTTTAGAAAAATGAATTAAATACTAATAATTTTGACTACACGCAGATTACTTCTTAATGTAATTGTTCCCTAAAGAAATTTCTCACACTATACCGCATCTTATAGTAGCTTCTACCTCACAAAATAAATGATCGCCACGATCACACCGATCGTCACCACCGTCCACCGCAGCGTGGACGGTTTGATTTTGCCCGCCAGCCGTCCGCCCAAGTTGCCGCCGATGAGCGCCCCCACTGCCATCACCAGCGCAATAGACCAAACCACCTGACCCGAAAACAGGAAGAACACCGCCGCCGCCACATTGACGGCAAATCCCACCGCCTGCTTGAGCGCATTCAAACGGGTCAGCGAATCTTCCAAGGTCAAGCCGAGAGCCGAGAGGACTATCACGCTCAAGCCTGCGCCAAAATATCCGCCGTAGATCGAAGCGAGTCCCACCGGCAGCCAGGTCAACTTTTCGAGATTCGCACCCTGATGCTCACCTATCCTTTTGACAAGCCAGGCACGGACCGGGTCTTGCACGGCAAGCAAAAGACATGCCAGGAGAATCAAATACGGCACGAGGTCTTTGAATAATTTTTCACCGGTTTGCAACAACAAAAATCCGCCAAGGATGCCACCGAGAATACTTGCTGGCATAAGCAGCCACAAACGTTTGGTCTGGTCTTTCAGATCATTCTTCTGCGCGAGGGTGCCGCCAAAATAGCCAGGACAAAGTGCGACCGTGTTGGTCACATTGGCAGAAACCGCCGGAATGCCGAGAAATGTCAGTACAGGAAAAGTAATAAGCGTCCCGCCACCAGCGAGGGCGTTAATTCCCCCTGCGGCAAGCGCGGCGAGTGCAGCAATGATATAGTCGAGAGGTGTGAGCATATGGAGAATCCTTGAAGTGGGATAAGACAAGTATAGCATCGCAAACAGGAGCAATCATCACGTCATTTGTTACTTTTTCCACTTCTTGACGCATCCCTATCTCCCGCATATAATCCCAACCATTCAGAAGTAGTACGCGCAAGGTTCCCTGATAGAGAAGGAGATGCAAGGTGGAAGTCTCCACAGGTAAACAGCGCCGAAGTCGTCTGAACCTACTGGCGAAGAAAGCCAATTTACTGGTCACTAGACCGCCACGGGATTGCCCGTTACAGCAAAAGCTGATGGTTGTCAGCGAATGAGTGTCCCGCAATTTGCGGGAAACCGAGGTGGTACCGCGGAGCATGCGCTTCGTCCTCTATATGGACGGAGCGTTTTTATTTTAAGTGCCGATATTCGAACTTCGAACTTCGAAATTCGGCTACCGAATATCGAATTATCGAATATCGAGCACCGAAGGAGCAAGAATGACAAAAGAACTACCCAAAGCCTACGACTTCAAATCCACTGAGCCGCGCATTTATGCGATGTGGGAAGCGGGCAAATACTTCAAACCACATAACGACCCAAACAATGCCGACTTCGACCCGAACGTCAAGCCGTTCGTCATTGCCATCCCACCGCCCAACGTGACAGGTGAACTGCACCTCGGTCATGCCATGTTCGTCAGCGTGGAAGATCTGATGATCCGTTATCACCGCATGAAAGGCTACTCCGCGCTTTGGGTGCCTGGCACCGACCACGCCGGTATTGCCACACAGTTAATGGTGGAACGCGACCTGCTCCGAACCGAAGAGATCACACGTGAAGAATATGGGCGCGAAAAATTCATCGAGCGCACCTGGGCTTGGAAGAAAAAATACGGCGGACTCATCACCACGCAGATTCGACGCCTCGGCGCTTCTTGTGATTGGGATCGAGAACGCTTCACACTGGATGAGGGACTGAGTCGTGCTGTCCGTGAGGCTTTTGTGCGCCTGTATGAGAAGGGCATGATCTATCGTGGACCACGTCTCATTAACTGGTCACCGGGACTCAAAACTGCCGTGTCTGACCTCGAAGTGGAATACTCCGAGGAAGATGCTTCGTTGTATTACTTCAAATACATGGTGAAGGATTCTAATGACTTCATCCCTGTGGCGACCATCCGCCCTGAAACGATCTTGGGCGATACGGCTGTGGCGGTCCACCCGGAAGATGAACGCTTCAAGAAATTCATCGGCAAGACTGCCATCGTGCCCATGCTCGGACGTGAGATTCCCATCATTGGCGATGAATACGTCAGCATGGAATTCGGAACCGGTGCATTGAAGATCACCCCGGCGCACGACCCGAACGATTATGCCATCGCGCAAAAACATAACCTGCCCATGATCTCGATGTTGGATAAAGAAGCCAAGGTGAACGAGAATGGCGGAAAATATCAGGGCTTGGATCGCTTCGAGGCGAGGAAACAACTCTGGGCGGATATGAAAGAGGCGGGGCTCGTCATCAAAACCGAACCCTACCGTACCACCATCCCCCGCTCGCAACGCGGCGGTGAGATCGTCGAGCCGATGATCTCTGAGCAGTGGTTCGTGAAAATCGAATCGATGGCGAATGCCGGGCTCGATGCGGTGAAAGATGGTCGCATCAAGATCGTGCCCGAGCGCTTTGAGAAAACCTATTTCAACTGGCTAGATAACATCAAGGATTGGTGTATCAGCCGTCAGTTGTGGTGGGGGCATCGCATTCCGGTTTGGTATTGCCCCGATGGGCACATGACCTGCACGCGTGAAGACCCGACCCAATGCGCAACCTGCGGTTCGAAAGATATTCATCAAGACGACGACGTGCTCGATACATGGTTCTCGTCTGGCTTATGGCCCTTCTCTACACTTGGATGGCCCGATGAAACGCCCGACCTCAAATACTTTTACCCCACCTCCTACATGGAAACGGGCTACGACATTTTGTTCTTCTGGGTGGCACGCATGATCATGAGCGGACTTGAATACACCGGCGTGGCTCCGTTTCACACTGTGTATCTGCATGGACTCATCCGCGACGAGCATGGACGAAAAATGTCCAAGACCTATGGCAACGTGATCGACCCGCTGACCGTGATGGATGAACTCGGCACCGATGCATTGCGCTTCACGCTTTTGGTGGGCGCCACACCCGGCAACGACATGAATCTCTCGGTGAAGAAAGTGGAAGCCAATCGCAACTTCGCCAACAAGGTTTGGAATGCCGGGCGGTTTGTGATTTCGGGAATTGGCACATTGGAAAACGGTAAATTGGGAACAAGCGACCAATCTACCAATGTACCAAATTACACTCTTGCCGATTCATGGATTTGGGCAAAACTCCAAAACCTCATCCGCGATGTGGAGCGCCAGTTCCAGAATTTCCAATACGGGCAAGCCGGTCAGCAGATCTACGACTTTTTATGGTCAGACTTTGCCGATTGGTATGTGGAAATTGCCAAAGAGCAGATGAAGAATGACGAACTAAAAACGCAGACGGTAGCAACCCTGGCACGTGTGTTAGACACCACGCTCAGACTTTTGCATCCTTTCACCCCCTTCATCACCGAAGAAGTGTGGGGACACCTTCACAGCGCGGTGCGTGAATCGCCGATCGCCAACCTCGCCAAAGACTGGCCCGATGCGCTTATCGTTGCCAAGTGGCCCGAGCCGCGTAACCCCGAAGGCTGGGAAGCCGACAAGATCGCCGACTTTGAGTTGATTCAGGAAATTGTCCGCTCCATTCGCAACCTGCGTGCCGAAAAGAATGTGGCACCCTCCAAGAAGATTGCTGCATCCATCTCTGCCGGAGCGAAAGAGAATCTTTTGAAGGAACAGTCGAAAGTGATCGCCTCCCTCGCCGGACTTGACCATTCACTATTCACGATTCACTCCTCACTCAAAGAGAAACCCGCCGACTCCGCCGCCCTCGTGGTTGGATCTGTGGAAATCTACCTTCCCCTCGCAGGCATGGTTGATCTCGCCAGCGAAAAGACCCGCCTCGAAAAAGAACTCAAGGAAGCTGAGTCTCACATTCAGCGTTTGGAGAATCTGCTCAACGGAGACTTCGCCCAAAAAGCTCCGCCCGCGCTGGTGCAGAAAGAAAAAGATAAGTTAGCCGCGTATAAAGACACTGCTGAGAAGATCAAGGCGCAGCTGAAGTAAAAAAACGAAATCCCCGTCAAGTTGACAGAGATTTTCTATTTATTAGATTTTCTTTTTCAAATCACGAATAAACCCTTCGGTTTTTTGTTTATTACCATATTGGATACCTCCCCCTAAATCAAGAAACTTCTGATAATCATTCATTGCTGCTCGATACGCATTCTTTTTCTTCCATGTATTTGCACGGTTGTAGTATGCAGCAGCAAAATCTGGCTTCAAGCGGATGGCTTCGTTGTAATCCTTGATGGCTCCATCCAAATCACCTTTATCAGAACGGGCACTTCCGCGATTGTAATATGCATTAACATGATCCGGTTTCAAACGGATGGCTTCGTTGTAATCCTTGATGGCTCCATCAAAGTTGCCTTTGTCTTTTCGGGCAGTTCCGCGATTAGAGTATGCATCAGCATAATCCGGCTTCAAGCGGATGGCTTCGTTGTAATCCTTAATCGCCCCGTCTAAATCACCTTTGTTAGAACGGGCAAGTCCGCGATTATTGTATGGTTCAGCCAAATCCGGCTTCAAGCGGATGGCTTCGTTGTAATCCTTGATGGCTCCATCCAAATCGCCTTTGTTTTTATGGGCATTTCCCTGATTGTTGTATGCAGCAGCAAAATCTGGCTTCAAGCGGATAGCTTCGTTGTAATCCTTAATAGCTCCATCCAAATCACCTTTATCAGAACGGGCATTTCCGCGATTGTAATATGCATTAGCATAATCCGGTTTCAAACGAATGGCTTCGTTATAATCCTTGATGGCTCCATCCAAGTCGCCGTTACCAGAACGAGAAGTGCCGCGACGAGAATATGCTTCGGCAAAATCTGATTTAAGAAGAATAGCCTCAGTGGCACACTTAATTGATGCGTCATAATTTTTATTCAGCCAATGTCTGTGCGCCTGTTCAAACCACTCTTGTGCGTCTAAATCATCCTTTTTTATTTCTTCTGCTTCGCTTGCTGCAACCTGTTGTTTTTGCGACGCTCGTTGCACAGTTGGAGAAACCGGGTGTTTAACGACATCCAAAGGCGCGTTCAGGTATCGGTTGCGCAAACGATCCATCGCTTCGCTGAAATAACTAGCAGGCACATCATAACCCGCATACTTTTTCACCAATTCTAATTTCCCGGTCAACTTTCCAGAGACATAAGGGTCACTGAAATTGAATCCCTCAAAGAACAAGGACACGATATTCCTTTTTTCGTCCAGAGCGGTTTCGATCTCAAACCGCACCCAGTCGTTCGGTTCATCGATGCGCTCTAGCATGGAAGGGGTCAGGATGACTATAAAATGTGCCCGTGCGCGAATATTCTCAAGAATGATCTGTTCAAAATCCCCACTGTTGATACTTTCATAGTCAAAAAACACGTCATAACCATGCGCAGTTAGATTCTGATAGATGTTCAACGCCCACGGCAAGTTAGTACGGCGGTAACTGATGAAGACGGTTTTCTCGATTTGCCCCATAATAGGCTCCTTAGGTAGGGTTAAGCAAATTATACAGGATTCTATGCCCAAGAATGATTTACAAAAGCGAGATTCCCTCATAAGATATATCAAATTAATTCTTAGAGGAATTCTTCATGAACAAACCCACCATCACCATTCGTCGCGCAGTCGCCGCAGATGCAGAAGCCATTAGGAAAATATTTGAGGGACCGCGTGCTGTTTGGGGCACGCTGCAACTTCCCTACCCAACAACTGCAAAGTGGGAAAAATGGATCACAGAATCGTCCGATGGTTTTTTCAGCTTTGTGGCTTGCGTTGAAAATGAAGTGGTCGGCGAGTTTGGGCTTGAAACATATCCAACGCATCCCCGCCGCAAACATGCGGGCGAAATCGGCATGGCAGTCCATCAAGACTGGCAAGGCAAGGGCGTGGGCTCTGCCATGATGCAAACCGCCGTAGACCTTGCCGATAAATGGCTCAACCTCACCCGCCTCGAATTGGGTGTGTATACAGATAACGAACCCGCGATTGCCTTATATAAAAAATTTGGCTTTGTCATTGAAGGCACCATGAAAAACTTCGCCTTCCGCGACGGACAATTTGTCGATATATATTCGATGGCACGCCTGCGCTAACCCCATGGCTCTGGTGTGATGTACAGGAAAACTCTTTACTTGTACGATTGCCTCATCCAAAATCAATAAGCCATTTCCTTAGAATCAAGCACGCACTATTTCATCAGGTCTTTCAGCTTTTCCATAAACCGTTCAGGCTGATTGAAGAAATTCGCCACATGGATCTTGCCCGTACGGATCAATGACAACGCCTTTGGCTCCGAGACAAGTCCCGAGCTGGTTTCCGCGATTACATCCGCAGTCCGCCCGCTGCCTTCTGCAACAATGACCGGTCTGCCATACTGAATATTATTGCGAGCATCATCCCATGTGATCTGCCCGCCATTGATCAAGATCGCAACCGTTGGCTGCGCATTCGATAAAGCACTTGCCGCCGCCGCGATCCACTGCGACTCATCCCCCCACTGTGAGCCCGGGCAAAACATAAAATGAGAATGATGCGGCTCAAGCATCGCATCGATCATCTCAATTCCACGCGCCACCACACCAACAAGAGGAAGATCAACAGAACATGCCGTCAGCGCTCGCCCCATGGCAGCCATCACCCCACTATCTGTGCCGCCATCCAGAATGGCAGCCTTTTTTTCATATGCAAAGGGAAGCAAGTTTTTCTCAAAAAACTCCTGCACCTTCTCTATATCCTCCCCGCTCATTCCCCCAGCACCGCCGACCAATACGATCGAAGGTCGTTCTTGCGAAAACCCAAGCAATCGCCATGCTTCCTGCAAATCGGTCAACACATCTGGCAACACCACAGGTTTGGAAACATTTTGTATAGTGACCGTATCTAGTTTCATATCCAAATTATAAGCTGGAAGATTCAGAAAAAAAATACGACTTTCTCACACCACTACAAATTCATTATTGAATTGACAGGGGTAATTTGCATGGCTATAATCACGTCACAACATAAATAACCTTCGGGGCAGGGTGACTCGCACCGCAAAGCGCGTGAATTCCCGATCGGTGGTACAGCCCACGAGCCTGTTTAGGTACATCGCTTTCCTTGTTGGGAAAACGGGCATGATCCGGCGCAACTCCGGAGCCGACAGTATAGTCTGGATAGAAGAAGGTACACGCACAATTCCGTATGGGATCTGTGTGGATTCACGCCCCGGAAACGTTCGCTGTTTTCGGGATTTTTATTAAACGGATTCACACGCCTCATGCGCGGACTTATGCCTGTTTCCACGCCCCGGAGTTTTGACAACGCCGAGGCGTTTTTGTTTCTCGACGTAGGGGCGAGGTCCTCTCGCCCTGGAAATAAAACAAAATCGGGCGGGGAGACCCCGCCCCTACGAACAAAATTATGAAACCAAAAAATCTTCACACCTTCTACCGCTGGCTCGGATTTCTCTCCATTCTGCTGGCAATTCCACTTTGGGCGCTCACCGTTCAAGTTAGCAGACTTCCCAAATTCATCCTGCCTTCCCCCATGGATGTGTGGGATCGCTTCCTAACAGCGTTAAGCGATGGCAGTCTGCTTTATCACACGGGCATTACCCTGGTTGAGATCGTACTTGGCTTGCTGGTGGGCGTATGTTTTGCCACCCTTGTTGGATATGCCCTCGCAAAATCGCGCACACTCGAAACCATCCTCTCACCTTATCTCGTGGCGAGCCAGGCAATTCCCATTGTCGCCATTGCGCCATTACTCGTCATCTGGCTCGGAGATGGAATCCTCTCGAAGGTGGTCATCTGTGCTTTGATCGTCTTCTTCCCGGTTCTGGTCAATACGATCGTTGGCGTTCGGGCAGTGTCCGCTTCGTTGTACGACTTGATGAACTCCCTGCGTGCCACACGCTGGCAAATTTTATGGAAGCTCGAATTGCCTGCCTCTTTACCCATTCTGCTCGGCGGGCTGCGCATCGGCGCGACTTTATCCGTTATTGGCGCCATTGTCGGTGAGCTGGTTGATGCCGAACAAGGACTTGGCTTTTTACTGCAACTCGGTGATTTTCAATATGACACGTCCATGGTGTTCGTGGCGGTCTTTATGTTGGTCATTCTCGCGCTATGTTTGTACGGTGTAGTGACCCTACTGGAAAAAAGATTTTTGAAATGGCAACAACGTTCAAACGTTTAAACGTTTGAACTTGAAAACATCTTAGGAGACAACGTAATGAAGAAAGTAGTTTTACTCATGCTTGGGCTGGCGATCAGCCTGATGGGGTGCGGCAGCCCAAATTCCACGCAAGAAGCGGGCGGGCTTCGCACGATCAAATTGCCGATGGGCTACATCCCAAACATCCAATATGCGCCGTTCTATGTTGCGGTTGAAAAGGGCTATTTCGCTGAAGAAGGCATTCTCATTGAGTTCGATTATTCATTTGAGACCGATGGCGTGGCATTGACCGGTGCGGGCGAGCTTCCGTTTGCGGTGGCGTCGGGCGAACAGGTTTTGCTGGCACGTTCACAAGGCTTGCCGGTGGTGTATGCGTTTGCATGGTATCAGCAGTTTCCCATCTCGGTCATCTCTGCACCAGAGTTGAACATCAATGAACCCGCCGACCTGCGCGGAAAGAAGATCGGGCTGCCCGGTTTGTTCGGCGCGAACTACATTGCGGCGCAGGCGTTATTGTTCTCCGCAGGTGTTGATCCCTCCGAAGTGACCTTCGATGCTATTGGCTTTAATCAAGTGGAGGCATATGCATCTGGCAACAGTGACATTGTGGTGGGCTACACCGCCAACGAACCGATTGTGTTGGCTTCACAAGGCTTTGAATTGAATGAACTGCGTGTGGCAGACTATGCCCAGTTGACCGCCAACGGCATCATCACCAATGAAACCACCATCGCCAACGAACCAGATCTGGTTCGGGGCATGGCTCGCGCACTGGCTCGCGGAATCCAAGATACGATTGCAAACCCAGAAGAAGCCTACACTACCAGCTTGAACTTCGTCGAAAATTTGAAAGACCAGGATAAAGACGTGCAAATGCAAGTCTTAAACACGTCCATTGAATTTTGGCAGGCAGAGCGCATCGGCTTCTCTGAGCCGCAGGCATGGGAGAATATGAATGAGCTACTGGTAAAGATGGCTTTGATCCCCGAGCCTGTTGATCTTAGCAAAGCGTTCACCAACGAGTTCATTCCATAAAGATTTCACGAGTCACGTTTCACTTGTCAACATGATAAGTGAAACGTGAATCAACCATGACTACAAAACCCATCCTCAGTGTTCGTAATCTTTCCGTCACCTATTCCGATACCAATGGCGGGCTTCACGCGCTCGACGACATCTCATTCGAGATCCATCCGCGTGAGTTTGTTTGTTTTCTCGGTCCATCGGGTTCGGGCAAGACCACCTTCCTGCGCGTGCTGGCTGGCATTCTGCAACCCACCTCTGGCTCGATAAGTTTTATGCACCACCATCAACCGCGCATCGGCATGGTCTTTCAGCAATCGAACTTAATGCCCTGGCGCACAGTGACAGAGAACATCATGCTACCGCTTGAACTAGAGGGCATGGGCAATATCAAAGCCCAAAACAAAGCGCGTGAGATGATCAAACTGGTGGGATTAAAAGGATTCGAAGACTCGCTCCCACGCGACCTCTCTGGTGGGATGGCACAACGCGTGGCGATCGCACGCGCGCTCATTCATGACCCCGACCTGCTCCTGCTCGATGAACCTTTTGCCTCGCTGGATGCCCTCACCCGCGAACGCATGTGGACGGAGCTCTCTCGCATCTGGCAAGCCAAGCAAAAAACCGTCATCATGGTCACGCACTCCATCAACGAGTCATTATTCCTTGCAGACCGCGTTCTGGTGCTTACTCAACGCCCTGGCAAAATAAAACTGGACGTGGAAGTCGATCTTCCACGTCCAAGAACAGATGATATTCGGTATACAAGTCACTTCGGGAAGTTGGCGAAGAAATTACGCAGTACCATTGAATAAAAAAATCCCCTCCTCCAAAATATCAGGCTTGTTTTGCTCTCATATAGCCAGTTACGCCAACACCAAGCAGGGCAAGTCCGCCGAGAAACATGGCAAATGGGAAAAGCAGGAACATGCCCATATCCTGACTGAGCAAATTCGCCCCATCACTGCTCAATGCCCACATTGTGGTGACACAGCAGAGTCCCACATTGGCAAACCCGGTCAACGCGGATAGCACCGCCCCGATCAAGCGCGCAATGCGAAAAGGCAGACTGGCAAGCCCGATAAATAAAAAAATGGTTAATCCATATGGGATAACGACAAAACTAAACATGGCGCTGAACGCGCAGGCATAGTCGTTATAACTCAGGCAGTCCTGTCCATTCACAAAAAGATAGATTCCCAGCCCTGTGACGGCGACGCCAAATAAGATAGAAACGGCGACGGATACCCAAAAGAAAATGTTTTGTTTGTTTATTTCCTGCCTCCAGTAAAATTACGTGACAGTCACCTTAGAGGGGACTGTCACGTTGAAATTCTTACAGCTTCGGCAGATCCATCAATAACACTTCCGCCAGCAATCTCGAATTGACATTTCTGTCCATCTTCTCCAGCACAGATTCGTGTTCGCTGACTACTTTTCTTGCAGTAGATAGATCCAACCGCCCGGCGAGGAATTCGATCTCCATGTTGCGATCGATGTTAATGAGGGGTGTCTCTGCCCCAGCCACACGCAGGAGCACGTCACGCCAGTACGAGAGCCAGACGAGAATCGTCTGACGCATGGCATCTTTATCTTTGGCGAGTTTCTCGGCATAGGAAAATTTTTCCACCCGCGAGGTGGGCAGAAGGGTTTGCAAATCGTTGAGCCGTTCGTCGCGTTTTTCGAGCAGTGCAGCATCATCCATGAGGCGGCGGGCAAAGCCGGGGCGACCACCAGAGATATGAGCCAGCAAACGAGCGCGGTCTTCATCCATGCCGCGTTCGAGCAGATCGGCTACGATGGCTTCAAGCGGCAGAGGTCGCAGACGCAAGATCTCACAACGCGAGTTGATGGTCGGTAATAACTGTTCAGGTGTATCGGCAGTTAAAAGCAAAATAGCATGCGCGGGGGCTTCTTCCAAGGTTTTGAGCAGGGCGTTCGCGGCGTTGTCATTGGCTTCTTGAAAACGCAGGAACATAGCAATCCGATATGGAGATTGATACGGTTTGAGGTTTAATGTCCGCTGCACTTCGCGGATCTGGTCCACCTTCAATGTGCCGCCGTCTTTTGAATTCCCCTCATCGTCAACCGCTTGAATGATCGCCAGGTCGGGGTGCTGCATGGCTTCGATCTGTTTGCAGGTTCGGCAGTTAAAGCATGGCTCACCCGGCGCAACGGGTTTCTCGCAATTCAAGGCTTGTGCGAAGCGAATAGCCAATGTCCGCCGACCCAAGCCGGGGGCGCCAGCAAAAAGATAGGCATGGCGGGTTTCACCACGCACCACATGGCGGCGCAGCATATCCACAGCCCAGTCGTGCCCGAGAAGGTTCCAGTTATCCATTGGTTTCAAGTATCAGGGGTCAGGGGGAAAGTGTCAAGTTTCAGGTGTCAATTGCGGGAATTGTTCTTCATATTTCACTTTTTATGTGAAGAGTAAAACGTGATACATAATTCATGCTTTTTTATGCATCACGCGTTACGTTACTCTTTGCCAGAGCGCAATCGAACAAATGACTCATATCGTTCCGCGTGGATCGTTCCCGCTTTCAATGCCGCCAGCACAGCACAACCCGGTTCATGTTGATGTGTGCAATCGCTGAATTGACAATTTTCCACCAAGCCGCGCAGTTCAGGGAAATAGGCGTCGATCTCTTCGGGTTCGGTATCCCACAAACCGAGCGATTTCCAGCCGGGGGTGTCGGCAACATAGCCGCCGCCCGCAAGCGGAAAAAGCTGACGTGACACTGTGGTATGCCGTCCCTTATTCATGGCAGAGCTGATCTCATTCACGGCAAGCCCAAGCCCAGGCTGAAGCGCATTGAGTAGGCTAGACTTTCCCACACCGCTGGGTCCGGCAAATGCACTGACCTTCTTTTGCAATTGGGTTCGCAGTTCTTCAAGCCCGGTCTCATTTTTTGTGGATGTGTAGATCACGCGGTAGCCAATCGACTCATACATTCCAAAACTATCTTTGGGGTTTTCAACCAGGTCGATCTTGTTCGCCACGATCACAACGGGAATTCTTTGTTTTTCAGCAATGACCAAAAACCTATCCAGCATTCTTAATTTTGGATTCGGATTCGCGCAAGCAAAGACGAAGACCGCCTGATCGGGATTAGCTAAAAGCACCTGTTGATAGACCCCGCCCGGGCGCGGATCGAGCCGCGCGATGAGCTGTTTCCGTTCTTCGACAGATTCGATCACGCCGGAACCGTCATCCAAAACGGTGATCACTACGCGGTCACCCAATGCGGCGATGTCGCCTTTGGCTTTGCCTTGCTTGAGTTTGCCGCGCAGTTGACAAACAATAACGCCCTCCCCGGCGGTATCCATTTCCACCCAAAAGAAACCGGATTGGGCTTTGGTGATCAGACCTTGTTTTGTGTTTGTTTCTGGCAATTGATTTCCTTAAGTGACAGTCATGGCGCCAAAGCGCCATGACTGTCACTTCTATAAGTTATGGAATGATGCCGCTGCTGGGCGGAGTGGGCGTATAAGGCGGCAAACCGATTTGCCCCCAATCATAAAACTGACGTTGGGGAGCACCATAATAATAGGCTTCGACCAGAGCACGGAAGAGCGGCACACCGTATTCGGAACCCTGCCCAATATTCTCAACGATCACAGCAATAGCAATATCTGGCAAGCCAGTATTCTCTTCATTATCGGTAAAACCTGCAAACCAGGCATGTGGCAGCCCATTGCTGGATTCCGCTGTACCTGTTTTACCTGCCACATTGAACTGCAAGCCACGAATATCAGCACGAGCTGTTCCATTGGGACCTGTGACCATGAACATGGCTTCACGAATGATCTCAAGATTTTCCGCGCGGACGGGCAGCACGCCACTAGCTTCGGGTTTGAAAGTAAGAATGGGTTCGCCATCTACAGGCTGAATTTTTTCAACGATCTGCGGACGATACAAAGTGCCGCCATTGGCAATTGCAGCAATGAAACGCGCAACCTGCAGTGGCGTTACTAGCATATCTCCCTGACCAATGGCTTGATTGACAGCATCGATTTGGGTGGCAGGGTTAGAGATCTGCCCTGGCAATTCTGGAATCTGTTGAATGCCCGTCGGCGAGCCGAGACCAAATCCGCGTGCCATGTTGGCGATGTCATTCGGGCGCTGCCAATTGGTGTAAAGGTCATTGCCAATATGCCAGAAATACGGGTTGCAGGAGCGCATTAGCCCTTCTTGTAGGGTTAACAATCCGCCGGGTCGGGTTCTTGCGGTATTACAGGCTTCACCTCGGGCAATGGCTTCCTGACAATTGGTGTACGTCCAGTCGGTTAGGGTAAAGCCTTGTACTTCGGTAAATTCATATTGACAATCATAGGGTGTATCTTTGAGATACAAACCACTTTCCAAGCCAGCCGCAGCCGTGATGATCTTGAACACCGAACCAAGCGGATATTGTCCCTGTGCGGCGCGGTTAAGAAGCGGAGTTCTCGCGTCATTGATCAACTCGCTCAAGGCGAGGTTGTTGGGGTTATTCGATTCGAAATAGTTCGGGTCAAAATCAGGACCCGATGCCATGGCAATAATGCGTCCAGTATCCACTTCCATGACGACGATGGCGCCGCGGAAGAATTCAATGGCAGACTGGGCATAAAACTGCATATTGCTATCGAGCGTCAGATAAATCGAATCGGCGGGCTCGGGGCTGCTCTGACCCAGCGTGGAAATGATCTGCCCATCTGGTCCGACAATGCGCAGGGTGCCGCCGTGCTTGCCAGCAAGGTTATCTTCTGCCCACGCTTCGATGCCCGTCTGCCCGATCCGTTCGCTGCCTTTGTACCCAAGCCTGCGGTATTGATTTAATTGTTCAGGCGAGATCAGTTGGGTATACCCCACCGCTTGCGGAGCCAAACCGCCGCGAAAATAATAACGCGACTCATATTCCTGCACCACCAACCCACCCGGGTTAATCGAGAGCAAACGCTGAGCTTCTTCACGAGTCCCTTCGCACATGGGCAGGTACCAGCCAGGTCCCGCTGCATCGATCTGATCCTGAATGAAGAGTGGGTCGAAGCCACACAAGCGTCCCAATTCCCCAGTGAGAGCGTTGATCATATCAATATCGATCACGTCGGTTTGAATGCCGAAAGCAAAAGCATCAGACTGGGTCACGATCGGCAAGCCGGCACGGTCATAAATATCGCCGCGCGCTGGAATGTTGTATTCCATCGCGAGTTGATTTCCACCTGCCAGTTCCGGCAAGATGAGTGCATCATCCCACAAGACCTTCCAGCTATTGTCTTCATTGACAAGCCGCATAACGATCTGGCGTTGAATATCTCCAGCCAGAATGGTTTTGTACGTGATGCTGTATCCAACTTCAGCGTTGAACGGGCTGAGGGTGGAAGAAACAATCGCAACGTCGAAGCTTGAGGCGCTCATGGTGTTGAGGGCATCGTTCCAACGTTTGGAAAAGTCCTCGAGAGTCAGCGCATCGCGGCTGGACTTCGCCAGCATGGCATACATAACTTCGTAATCGTCGGCTTTGAGCGCATCGAAGAATGCCGTCACTGCCGCTTCCACATTCGGTGCAGGCGTTTTTTCCACTTTCGGCGTTGGCAAAGGAATATCGGTGGCAAAGATGGAGGTTCCGCCATTTCCGGCAGATGTACAACCGGCGATGAGCAGAGCAATCAGTGTAAAGTGAATCCAGCGTAATGACTTCATTACGTTTCCTTTCGATCTTTAATTGACAAGCTCACCGCTTAACACAGCGGATGAGACCTTGCAATCATACTGTAAAAGAGATTGGCATGCCGAGGGAACATCGGCAGATGCAGCAATATCGAATTGACTTAAGGTTCGCAACACGTGGCACATGGGCAACCCCATCACACTGGCGCGGCAGCCTTCCAAAACAGAGACCGGTTTGAACTCAGGATGTTGAATGGCATATGCGCCCGCCTTATCCATCGGGTCGCCAGTTTGGATGTAGGCTTCGATCTCTGCATCTGAATAATCGCGCATGGGCACATCGGTAATCGAAAGATCGGTCACGATCTTATCACCGCGCAAAATCGCGATCGCCGTATACACCTGATGGACTCGTCCGCGCAGCTGATTCAAGATACGACGTGCATCTGCTTCATCGACGGGTTTGCCAAGGATTTCGTTCCCATCCACCACCGTGGTATCTGACCCGAGAATAACCGCATCTGACTCCGCCCGTGGCTGGATCGCCAACGCCTTGGCTTGTGCCAGTCTGAGAACATAACCGCGCGGAGACTCATCCTCGAACGGCGTTTCATCTATATCAGCAACGATCACAGTGAAATCCCAACCGCCCAAGCCAAATAGTTGCTTCCTACGCGGCGAATTGGACGCTAACACGAACTTTATTTTGTCATTCACGCGCAAGATTCTAACACAGTCAATTTTGAAGGATTAAATGGGGATAAGCGGGAAGTTTTGTTGCGCTATAATAGCCATAGGAGCAAATTATGGCTATTCATCTGGAAATTCCCGATGCTGTGGCAGAAGCCATGCGTCTGCCGGGCGGCGAACGCCAGCAGCGCATGTTGACCGAACTCGCCGTGTCCCTGTACGCACAGGGAATTTTGTCATTCGGCAAGGCGCGTCAATTGTGTGACATGACAAAATATGAGTTTGGCATTTTGCTTGGCAAACGCGGCATACCCCGTCACTATTCTCAGGAAGATTTTCAGGATGATTTAGCCTATGCTCGTGGTTAGCAATACGTCGCCGATCATGAACCTGGCTATTGTGGGGGAATTGGATCTATTACACCAGCAGTTTGGCGAAGTGATCGTCCCACAGGCTGTCATTGATGAATTGCGTCTGGAATCGGAATTTCCTGGCACAGACAATATTCGCCGCGCAATTTTAGAAGGCTGGCTTCGCAAAGAACAGGTTGAAAATCAACAAGTTGCGCTTGCCTTAAGGCGCGAATTAGACAACGGTGAAGCCGAAGCAATTGCCCTTGCCCTCCAACTGAAAGCCGACCTGATCTTGATGGATGAACGTGATGGACGTTCTGTTGCAAAGTCGATGGGGTTAAACCCGATAGGAATTCTTGGGGTCTTGATCCGCGCCAAACAAAGTGGGACGCTTCGATCCATTAAGGATATCTTGAATAAATTACGTGATGAAGCCGGTTTTTATATTACCGACGATTTGATGAAAAGCATATTATCCGAAATTGGGGAGTAATTGGTAGTTGTCAGACCTCGGAGGTTTTTTAAACCTCCGAGGTCTGCATAATCAGGGAGACCCACATGAAAAAATCAATCCTTCTTTTCCTCGCTTTCACCCTTACTGCTTGCCTGCCCTCTTCAGCGGACGAGACTCCCGCCCCACAGGTGACAGTCACCTCCGAGGTGACTGTCACCTTGCTACCGCCAACTGCCACAGAGACTCTTGCTCCGCCAACTTACACCGCCACCCCATCAGCTGAGACCGTGACTATGGGCGGGGTCATCTTTACTGTGGATGCAAATGGTGTGATGACAATAGTGGAAGCAACCGGCGCAAGTGACGAGATAAAAGCGGAAAACCTGGCAAAAGTAGACCCCAAAGCGTGGGGATTTGAGGCGGGCGAGGCTGAGATAAGAAATATTGATGGAAAAATATTTATCACACCAGAAGGAGACCCAGATACTCATATTGCCGAATGGGTTGGTGGTTTTGCAGGTGAGTGGAAGTGGCAGTGGGATGAGCTAGAAAAACTCCCTGGCGGTAACCCATTATATAAGCTTGCTAAAACTATAGATAAAGACGGAGGCGACCCAAAATTAGTTGAGGATGCAATACTTGAAGATAGTAAATTAGTAGAAGCTTTTGCTACTAGTGATAAACAAACTACAGGAAAAGGTTTGTTTGGTATGTATATATATGTATATACTGAAAGTATGGGAGATAATAGAGTTGCTGTTGCAATTCTAAAAACCAGTAAGAGTCCAGCAGGAAAAACTGTAAGCGAATTAGAAAAGACAAACTTTAGCGGATATATTTTTATCCTTGATGAAAATAAAAATCCCGTGAGGATTATGGTTGATGACTTTAGTCTTAAGATAAGAGGTTTGCACTAGCCAAAGATTTTGCTATAGTTAGGGTAATGAGATATAAGTGGGGAGTATTGATTGGTGTATTAATTTTTAATGTGGTAGTGCTTTTGGAAATTGGTTTTTACTATACAGGGGAGTGGGGCTGGCAGGATTTTAGGGATCGGGGAGCTACAGAGAAGCTCTGGACTAAAGAGCTTTGGGTACAAACCTGACTATAGTGCGTATTATTAACGGTTGTGGGGGTAACTGGAATTACTTCTTTCCTCACTTCGACTCGGCTCAGTGCAGGCTTTCCACTTTCAGCATCCGGTTGTAAAATCACTCGCATAATCTGTCCAGACAATCGGAGGCTCAATGAATGCGTTACAAGAACGAATTTTAAAAGAGGGGAAAGTGCTCGGTGGTGGAATTCTTAAAGTAGATAGTTTTGTTAATCATCAAGTCGACCCCAAACTCATGGACGAATGCGGGCGTGATTTTGCCAAACGCTTTGCAAACGTGGGTGCCACCAAAATTCTCACGGCTGAAAT
>JAFLCF010000051.1 GCA_017303735.1 Anaerolineae bacterium | reverse complement strand
GCAGAATAAGACATGAAGACCAATATCAACAACAAAATGCCGCCAAATTGCGCACTGCGATTGCGCAATATCTGCCGGAGCATGCGAACGCCTGGAGAGTGTGAAGGGCTAATGGACGGAGTCAGGTTCGAGGTCATTATTTGAGGCGGATCTTCGGGTTGAGAAAGCCGTAGGTGATATCGGTCAGGGTGTTGATCAACACATAAATGGCGGCAGTGACGAGGACAACGCCCTGCACCATGGGATAGTCGCGATTAAAAATGGATTGCACAGCCAGCCGCCCAATGCCCTGGCGGGCGAACATGGTTTCGACGATGGTGGCGCCACCGAGTAGATATGCCATTTGTAAACCAAGAAAAGTAATAACGGGAATCAACGCATTGCGGACAGCATGTTTGAGAATCACCCAACGTTCGGGCAGACCCTTTGCGCGAGCTGTGGTAATGTATTCCTTGTTGAGTACATCGAGCATGCTGGCGCGCACCATGCGGGCAACGACAGCGGCTTCGGGGAGTCCTAAAGTTAGGGCGGGGAGAAAGAGATCGGCGAAGGAAGAGCCGTTGGAAATGCTTGGGAAGAGTTTCAACCTGACAGAGAAGAAAAGGATAAGGAGCAAACCCATCCAAAAGGTTGGTATTGAAAGCCCACTGACCGACATGCCCATTACGAGTGTATCAACCCAGGTGCCATGGCGTAATGCCGCCAACAAACCAAAGATGCTGCCAATGATGATCGCAACGGTCAATGCAGAGATGGCAAGGACAACCGTGCTGGGGAGTTGTTCGGCAATGGCTTCGGAGACAGATTGATTGGTGCGAATAGATGTGCCCAGATCGCCACGCAACGCATTGGAAAGATAACGCCCATATTGCACATAGAGCGGATCATTCAAACCAAGTTGTTCGCGCAGGGCTGCCACTTTTTCTTCGGTAACTTTTTGGCGACCGAGAATCGCCATGGTCACATCCCCCGGCACAAGATGAATGACAGAAAAGACCAGCACAGAAATACCGAACAGCACAAGTATGGAGGTTAAGATTCTTCGTAGCAGATAATTGAGCATGCTGGTCTATTATAAAGGCTTGCGCCGCACTTACTCGAAAGCAAGTGCGGCGCAAATTGTGTTGGGGTTATTCTGAGATGGAAATGTCGTACAGGTAGGGGTACCCTTCGAGATCGAAGGAGAAGCCCTGAACAGAAGGCGCAGCGATGTAGGATGTGTTCACGGTGAACATCGGCAGGACGAGTGCATTTTCCATGATGATGTTCTGAGCCGCGATGTAATCCTGTTCGCGGGCGGCTTCGTCGGTATTGGTGTCGGCGTCGGCAAGGGCATTGTCGAGATCTTCATTGACGAAGTTCGTCCAAGCACCGCCGCCATTTGTATTTTCAGAATGGAACAGGTAGCGCAACGGAGAAGGATCGGGGCGGGTCCAGTACATATACACGAGGGTGTAATTGCCAGCCAGCAATTCTTCGTAGGCGGCGCCATCATCCATGGAGCGGTATTGAACATCGAACCCAGCTTCATTGAGATAGCCGATCAAGAGTTCATTGAAGGCTTCAGACCAGGCGGGGTTATCGGGCCAGTCGATGCTGAGGGTCTCGCCGTCTTTTTCGCGAATGCCATCTCCATCGGCATCCACCCAACCGGCTTCGTCGAGCAGACGGGCAGCTTCTTCAGGGTTGTAGCTGTAGAGGCTGGCGGCACCTTCATCGTACGCCCAAGTGGTGGGAGAGATGACGCTGGTAGCAGGTAAACCAAGTTCCTGGAAGGCAGTCTGTGCAAGCTCTTCCTGATTGACCGCGAGGATCATCGCCTTGCGGACGTTAACGTTATCGGTCGGCGCCTTGGTGGCGTTGATCATCAAGATGGCAGGCACACCCGGCTGGGCAAAGGTTTGGATGGCAGCGGCTCCAGAGTCAGCCAGGGCGATGGCATCCAAAGCAGGTGGTTCACCCGCGATGAGAACTTCACCCGTTTCAAACGCGGTCAGACGAGTAGCCGCTTCGGGCAAAATGCGGAAGACGACCTGCTCGAGAAGAGCCGGTCCCTGATGAGCGGCGAACTCAGGTCCCCAGTTGTAATCGGGGTTGCGTTCGAGCACGATCTGAGATTGGGCATCCCACTGCACAAACTTGAATGGACCGGTTCCCACCGGGTTGCGTCCATAGTCGGCGCCGGAGGCTTCTAACGCAGCCGGGGATGAAATGCTCAACCACTGGCGCGAAGCATCACGCAAAAAGAGCGGATACGAAGCGCCGAACTTAACGGTCACAGTGTAGTCATCGACCACGACAGTTTCCACATAAGCATGATCTTGAAGCAACGATTTACCACCCGACTCAAGCACCGCATCGCTGTTGATGTGGTCAAAGGAAGCCTTGACCGCTTCCGCAGTGAAAGGCGTGCCATCATGGAAGGTCACATCTTCACGCAGGGTGAAGGTGAACTCGGAATAATCCGCGTTCGGCTCCCAGGCAGTCGCGAGACCCGGGTGCAGTTCTCCATCCGGCGAAATAGAGAGCAACGAATCAAACAGATTCATCAGGATGAATTGCTCCTGAACATAGACGGCATCACCGGGATCAAGCGTTTCCGGTTCCACTGGTAAACCAATGGTAAGGACGCCTCCCGACCCCGCCGCGGCTGGGTCAGTCGCTTCTGCAGGAGCTTCAGTTGCCTCTGATGCAGGTTCTTCAGCGGCTGGCGCTTCGGTTGCTGCAGGCGCACATGCTGCCAAAATACTGACGATCACCAGTAAAGTCAGCAGCACAAAGTACTTGCGTGATTTCATTTTTATTCCTCCGAGTTAA
This sequence comes from Anaerolineae bacterium, assembly GCA_017303735.1. The sequence continues at coordinate 20,474 of JAFLCF010000051.1, read as the reverse complement.
CAAAGTGGATGCCCGTTCGGCATCTTTCGTCATTATACACACAAACATCCAATTAACTGAATAATTAACCGTTTTTTCGGGTAAACTCGAAATAAATAAAAATACATTCCTTGTTTTTTACGCCTTAATTTCAAGAAAACTAATAATTGCATAATTTTCAATCGATTGGAGGTTCTTTTTATGGTGAAAAATTTGCAACACATCATTCTGGACGAGGTGGATAAATCCCTCCTGCGCGCACTTCAAAAAGATGGGCGGTTAAGCAACGTTCAACTCGCCCGCAAGATCAGCCTCTCGCCGCCTGCCACCCACTCCCGCCTCAAACGCCTTGAAAAAGAAGGCTACATCCGCAACTACACGGTCATTGTAGACCCTGAAAAAGCAGGCTACGACCTGCAATGTTTCATTCAGATCGGCTTGCAAACCCCGCAATCGATCCAAGTGGATGGCTTCCGCAATGCAATGCGGAAAATGCCCGAAGTGCTAGACTGCTATCACATCACCGGCGAATACGACTACATCTTGAAAGTGGTTCTACGGAATCGCAAAGACCTTGAGCATTTCATCATGAATAAGATCTCATCCATCCCCGGCGTGGCACGCATACATACCAACCTTGTGTTGGCAGAGGTTAAGTCAACGATGGCATTGCCGTTAGAATAACTCAAAGAACTACTTAACCAACGATACCCTTCCATAATTGATACAACCCAAACCCAAACAAGACGATGCAAGAGAGCCCAAGCAACGCACGATTCAGCTTGGGTCCCAAACGAGAAGCGGCCCCAAAGACGACGATCATCGCGATCAGGCACAGGATGAAGGATGAATAAAACCCGATCAAAAGTCCCAGTCCGTTGATGGGCGTTTCGCGCCAGCCTCGCACCAAAATGGGACCCGTGGCGAACATCCAAAAGAGATAGGCGCCGGGGCTGAGTACATTGGTCATTGCTGCTTTGAAAATGGTCTGCTGACCCGACAACTCAGGATGGGCTAAAGTCTCATCGAAGTTGCGCCATGCTTTGAACGAACCATACGCCAGATACAAAACGAAAAGCCCGCCGAAGATATACATCCCCCGTTGCGCCCATTCTGGTAGCTGACTGAGCACCAGCACGCTCAATAACACAATGGGACCATCACTGATGAACGGCGCGAACGCGCCGGGCAGGGCACGCTTCCAGCCGCGGGTTAAGGCTTGAGAAATCAGGAACGTCTGAAACGGTCCGATCTGAGAGGCGGCGGCGAAGCCAAATCCAATGCCTTGAATGAGGTAAAGCCACATGGTTATTCCGCGCCGCCCTCAATGCCCGCCTGCACTTCTTCATTCTCCTTGTGCGGCTGAACCTTGAACAACTTAAATCCCCACTGCACCGCAGGACCGATCAAGACGGCATGTACAACAGTGCCAATACCGGCGGGTCCGCCCAGCAGCCAGCCAATGGTTACAACGGTCACTTCAATAATGGCACGTGCCACACGGATGCTAACACCGGTCTTGCGATGGATCGCCAGCATCAAACTATCACGCGGACCTGCGCCCGCATCCACACCAATGTAGATGGCACTGGCAAGCCCCATGATGACGATAGCAACCAAGAGCATGGAAATTTGCAATAACAGGTTATTGTTCACTTCGGGAATGAGAGACATACACAAGTCCACCCATGGACCGATGGAGAGGATATTGCCCAGTGTTCCCCAGCCCATCTGTTCGCGCATTAACACGGCACTGATCAGAACAATAAATCCCATAATGACTGTCATGGTGCCAACAGTAATATGTAGTTTATTTGCCAGCGCCACTTCCAACACCGCCCAGGCACTCGTCCCCAACTTGCCGCGGATCATTAGGGTAATCGCCAGCCCATATAAAAGAAAGCCAATTTGAATACGCAAAAAATCTAAAGGAAATGTTTTCCAACGAACAGGTTTGATCATGATACTCCTTTGAAGGCATCATGATACCATGTCGCCGGAAAGACCTTTTTGAATCCGCTACCCCTCTGAATAAATGACCGCGTGATTCCGCCCGGACTGTTTGGCTTGATACAGGGCTGTATCTGCCCGGCTGATGATGGCTTCAACCGAATGATCGGTGGCTAGGGCTATTTCTGCAACGCCCAGGCTGATCGTCGCGGATTTAAATTCACCGTCTCGGCTGCTATTGGCTGTCTCGACTGCGCTACGAATCCGTTCGGCGAGTAGTAATGCCTGTTTGGCATTGGTCTCGGGTATGAGGATAATAAATTCATCGCCGCCATAACGCGCAATGATATCCACCTCCCGGATCTGTGCTTTCGCCGTCTGCGAGATTTTGACCAGAATATCGTCTCCAAACCCGTGTCCGAATGTGTCGTTCGATTTCTTGAAGCCATCAATATCAAAGAGGATAAGCGCAAGCGGACGTTGATACCGAAGGCTGCTGTTAAATTCCCTTGCAGCCAGGTCGAAGAAATGCCGCCGGTTGAATAAGCCCGTCAGGGCATCGGTGCGCGCCAAGACCTGTTCATGCTCAAACATTTGTTGAAGTTCCTTGTGTGCCGTTTGAAGCGACAGATTGGCACGCAGCAGATCATCTTCCGCCTTCTTACGCTCAGTAATATTACGAGTCACGCCAATGACTTCTATTTTTGAATTCTCATTCATTACAAGAGTGCTTGAAACTTCAGCAGTAATAATGGAACGATCCTGATGAATATGGTCAAGCTGATACAGCTCTGTAACAGCTGTTTGATCGCCATCCATAAAACGTCTTAAACGATCTGGGATGATATTCTCAACAGCAAGCATAGAGGCAGGGGTCAACACATTGCTTATGTGAATACCCAGCAATTCATCAACAGAATATCCAAAAAGGTTTTGCACAGATGGGCTAAGATATTTAAATCGAAGGGTCTCCAAATCCAATACCCAAACTACATCCGCAATTCGTTCCGCCAATAAACGATACTGTTTTTCGCTCTCTTGAAGACGTTGTTCGGCTTCTTTTCGATTCGTTACATCGATCAAACTGCCTTCATAATACAGTGGAGTGCCTTTGGGATCATAAACGATGCGGACATAGTCCTCCGCCCAAAAGGTTGACCTATCTTCTCTTGTATACTCAGATTCAAAGGCAGAAAGCGAGCCGCTTTTTGAGATCATTTCTTTAAATATGTCGTTGGTGCCAGGATCGCGATAAAAATCCCAGGCTTTCTTCCCCAGCATCGACTGTGCATCGGCAGAGCCGAACATACGCAACAGAGCCGGGTTTGCGTCCCGAATCTCGCCTTCGACCGATGTCCGATATAACCCGATCGGCATGTTTTCGAACAACATTCGATATGCCTGCTCTGACCGAACAAGCGCCGATTCGATCTTCTTACGTTCGGTAATATCACGTGCCACCCAGATGGTCAGATCATCGCCCATGGAAGAGATCGATGACTCGAACCACGGAGATTGACCATTCACGACAATTTCATATTGAAGGTGTACGGTCTCACCGGTATCAAGCACCTTGGCAATGACATTCAGAAACTCTGTCACCTTCTCTGCAGGGAAGAGATATGAGAGATGTTTGCCGATGATATCGCCCGGTTGAATATAATATTTCTTCGAATTGGTTGGAGCAATGCTGCGATAGTACCCATCGCGGTCGATAACCAAGACCGTATCCTGCATCGAGGCGAACAATGCCCGCAGTTCTGTTTCTGAGTTCTTAAGAGCTTCCTGTGCTTTCTTCTCTTCAGTGACATCGTTACAAACCAACAGGATCACAAGGCGACCATCGACGTCACGCACGGCGCGCGCAAATTCTCTCACCCATAGTTGGCTGCCGTCCTTACGCTGTTTCCGCGCCTCCAACTGCACCAGCTGATCAGGGTTTTGTAAGCATGCCATGATCTGCTGTCTTACCCGTTCACGATCATACACATAAAAAATGTTCACTAAGGGTTGACCGATCAATTCTTCTGAGGAGTACCCCAAATGTTTTTTGCCGTATTGGTTGATAGAGAGGATCAAACCATGCTCATCGGCTGTGAAGTACATGGATGGGTTATCTTCGTACAGAGCACGATAGCGTTCTTCACTAGTCTGCAAGGCTGCATCTGTCCGTTTGCGGTTAATGGCAAAGGCAACATGATTTGCAATGGTCTGGGCAAGTTGAATTTCGTTTTCAGTAAATTCATGCGGCTGGTTAAAGTAGATCATAAACTTGCCCAGTAGCCTGCCTTGATGAATGAGAGGAATAAACCCAAGCGCGCTGATGCCTTCTTTTTCAATCGTGGCAGATAAAGCCGTCAGGCTGGCATCCTGCCGAACATCGGGTACCAGAACCGGCTGAGGGTCGAGCGTGTCTTGTGTCCAGGGAGAATGCCCTTCGGTGGCTTTCCGATATTCATCGGATAACCCATGCCAGGCTTTAAAACGCATAATGCCATCGGCATCGAACAGAAGAATGGAGACACGATCTGCATGCAACGTATCTTTCAGGCTGTCCAGTGCGGCTTTGTATATATCTTCGAGTGCTGCCGTTTTGTTTAGTGTCGCCGTCATTTGATACAGGCTTTGCAGATTCAGATTTTGTGTCTTTAAGTTCTCTTCTGCTTCCTTTATTTGGGTAATATCATGCGAGATACATCCAAGGCGACAACCTGTTTCAGTTGGAATGGAGAACAAGCGTTGCCTGACATAGATCAATGAATCATCCGGACGTTGAAAACAGACATCTTTCATCAACTGAAAAGATGATGAAGAGCCTAGCTTAAGTGCTTCTTTGATACTGTCTTTCATTTGTCTGGAATATTCTTCGGTGGTCAAATGCTTTGGCGTTAAATCCAACACCAGATCCCATATGAATTTACCAAGAATATCTTCACGTTTGTAGCCGCTCAGATTCTCGAACGCGGCGTTGAATTCGATAATACAGCCACGTTCATCTGAAAGCGCAATACCATCGGCAGATTTTTCGATCACATCATGGAATTTTCGTTCACTTTCTATAAGCGCCTGCTCTGCCTGCTTGCGCTTGGTGATATCGCGTCCATTGATAATGATCCCCATAATGGTAGGATCATCCATAAGATAATGACTGACGATCTCAAAATAACACCATTCGCCATTTTGATGTTTCAAACGATATTCGCCGCGGTGAATATGCCCCGGATTCGCCAATCCGCTCATAAAGGTTGCGAGTATCTCTGCCAGATCATCCGGGTGGATCAGGTCAAATGAATTCACCCCGATCAGATTCCCGGGACCATATCCCAACAAATGTGTCACCGATGGGCTTTCATAGCTGATCTTGCCTTCTGCATTAATCACCATAATTCCATCAGTGGCATTTTCGATCAGGGCGCGATAATACTTTTCACTTTCATAGAGCGCCTTTTCCATCTCTTTACGCTCTGTGATGTCTTTAAAATTGATAACGACCGCCTCGACCCCCGGCTCAGCCAACTGATTGCTAAAGGTACTTTCAACCCAGCGATACGAACCATCTTTATGTTTATAGCGATATTGAAGGGTAGGAATATACGTTGGAGACTGTATCAGGTCAAGCAGCCCTGTCAGCACAATTTGCACATCATCCGGATGAACGAAATCTAGAGGATTCTCAAGGTTATATCCTTCACCGTCGTAATCGAACATGGATTTAGCAACCGGGCTGAAATACTTAATTTTGCCATCGATGCCAGACAGTGCAATTCCATCTGGCGCATTTTCGACTAACTTTTTGAAACGTTGCTCCGCCTGTTGTAAAGCCTGTTCTGCTCGTTTGCGTTCTGTAACATCCCGAACCACACAAAGAAGATTGGAGTCCTGATACAAGCCAACATGTGCTTCAAAATCTAGAAGTCCGCCTGGCAGGTCTAACGAATATTCAAACAATTGGCTTTCATGGGTTTGAAATACAAGCTCTGCTTTGGATAAAAATCCTTCAGCCTGGTTCAGGGGGAATACATCACGAATATTCTTGCCCAAGAAATCAGCAGGAGAGGAAATTAAAGGATCGTTCGCATGGGCATAGTAATCAATATAATCGCCCTGACGATTGAAGACAAAGACCATATCAGGGACGGCATCCAAAATAGCCTGGTTTTTGGCTTCACTGGCGCGCAGCTTCTCTTCCGTTTTTTTTCTTTCGGTAATGTCACGCGCAACGGCAATAGCCACTTTTCTTCCAAAATAAGAGCCGGAGGTGATGCGCACATCTTTGGGGAACACCGTGCCATCTTTCTTGATCCCCCAAAATTCAAACTCAACCGACTCCCCATCCAAGGCTTGCCTTAAGTAGCTAAAAACTTTATCCAGATCGTTCCTGCCGGGTGCCGAGAGAAATTCAGGTGTGCGCCCAACAAAATACTGGCGTGGGTAGCCATACATTTTCTCCGCGCCCAAATTTACATCCAGAAAAACGCCATTCTCATCCTGAATATAAATGGTTTCTGTAACGCTATTAAATATCCCCAAAAAAGTGGACTGTGAAGCACGCAACGCCTCTTCTGCCTCCCGGCGCGCCGTCAATTCATCTTGCAACTTTTGGGTCAGCCGCACATTGTACAACCCCGCAGCAATATGCCCCGCAAAAGAATCCATGGCAGGCAGATCAGCTTCAGTTAAAAATGAGCCGTTGATCTTTAATAACCCCAATACTTCATCCTCCACACGCAAGGGAGCAAGAACTCCCTGACGCAGGTTAAAAGCAGCCATCAGCGGAGCAATAAAGAGATGAAACGCCCTGGGCAAAATCTCTGCCATCGCTTCGTAGATCGAATCAATGAATACTGCGGTGCCGCCCTGTAGAGTCCGCTTATAAATGCCATCCTCAATCAGCGGCAGGCGATATTCATTCAAAAACAACCCCGTCAGCTTTTCAGCTTTATGGATCAAGGTTGGAGAATAGGATGTATAGGTAATCGAAAGGGATTGACGATCTTCAGCAAGCAAAAGTAAAGTAACTTCCCCACCCAAACTATTGATCTCTCTACCCACGGCAAGGTAAAAATCCTCCGGGGTACGTGCGCGTTGAATTGCCTGAGCAGCCCGGCTGAGGGAGAGTAAAAGGAAATGCTCATGGCTTTGTTCCCCCATTAAAGGCTTTTTCTTCGACTGCATGGATTCGCTAGAAACCATCCGGGGTCCTCTCGATTTCGCCCCTCTTGCCATCCCTTATAGGGTGGCAAACAAAGCCAGTGAAACTGACTTTGCGAATCGATATTTAGTTTTTTTCACAACGGGGAAACAGTAGAACAAAGCCGGACAAAAAATAAGTACTAGAAATAGAAAACCCTGTCGTGATTTCTAATAATATATATTGTCTTGTACGCAAAGTCAATGGCTGGACGATAAATGGTCAGACATACCGTCGTTAATATGATTTTTTTGTCCAAATTCAGTTTACAGAACAACACACATAGTCTCAAAAGCCCAAAGACTTAAGCAGCGTTTTCAATGCAGTTCTTAATGCAGTCGGTTTCACGCCAGCCAAGTCGATCTTCTTTGCATCGATCATGCCTGCAAAACGGCTCAGTCCATTAGCAAGTGCTTCAATGAAGACAACATCTTTTGGCGCATCCTCTTCCAACCAAAAACCAAGGATGTGCAGAGTATTGGTCGTTCTATCCAACTTCGGGTCAAGGCGCGCCACCAGATCATCCCCATACAAGATCGGCAGGGTGTAATAGCCCCACTTGCGCTGATGCGCAGGCTTGTACACCTCCCACACATATTCAAAATCGAAAACCTTTTTTGCGCGACCACGGGCGCTGACGATTTCCAACGGAGCGAGCAAGGTGACCTCTTCAGACGTGGTCGGACCTTTGGGCTTCCACGCCTTGGGGACGCGCCCCGCCTCAAGCGCCGACAAATGAGCCTGGTCGCTGTTTAAGATGAGGAAGTTTTCGCTGAAGCCTTCCACCCGCACCCGTGAGACCTCACCATTCTCAATGAGTCTTTCAATCTGGGCTTTGGCTTCCTTCGCCTCCACCTTGCGTTGAATGTAATAACTCAGATCGGTCTTGACCGAGTTTTCACGCGCCACGCCATAAAAGGCAATATGTTTTTTTGTGAAGAAGTCTTCGGCCTCTTTCATGCTTGCGGCATAATCGAATTCTTTTGGCACCACGCGCTCACGCAGGTCGTAAATACGGTCGAAACCTTTACGGTGCGTAATCATTACCTGACCTGTAAGCCAAAGATAGAATAATGTCACTGAGGTTTCTTTGCGACCGCGATAACTCCATGCTTTGACGGCGTCGCCTTCAATATCCCGATTCCCCAGCGGACCTTTCTCGCGCAGTTCATCCAACACAAACTTGACCACTTCCTTGGGCGGGTGCGAAAACGATTCGTAACGCATGCCCTTTTCAGCACGGCGCTTCATATGCAATTGCCAATAAGGGAATTCGCTCATGGGGTACATCATCAGCCAGCCGCCGTAATCGAAGGCTTTGCGTTTTTCGTATGCCATTTTATAAAGCAGGTCGGGTTTGTAATCTAACACACGCCCATACATGGCAATGTCCTGACTACGGGCAACCATCACAAGTGGGTCAAGTTGCAACGCCTGCATCTGGCGCAAAGCGGATTCGGTGCCAGAAAGGCTCGAGAAACGGCGACCAGGCCAAAGTCCTTGTGAGCCGAGTAAAAATCTTCGGTAGGTTTGTTTTGAGATGGAGTCCATGTTTAAGGTTTGAAGGTTTATAGGTTATAAAGTTGAGATTAAAAAACCGAGGCTTGAACACCTCGGTCTATCGTCAATGGTCTACTGTCTATCGTCTGCTAGTCATCGCCTAACGAAGAGATGGCGCGCAGCAAGCCAAAGACCAGTACGCCAAGTTTAATGCCTTCGCCTGCGGTGATGGCGGTTTCGCTTTCGTTCTTTTCAGCGCGGCGATTGATAAGCATGGCAGCGATCAGCCCAATAACTGCGCCAACCAACGCCCCACCCAAAAGTAACTTCGTGTTTTTCATGGTGTCATCCTTTCAAAAAAGGCTTTCATAGATTGAAGCCACCCATCGAGTGCGACGATGGGTTTGACGAGCATATCTGCCCCGCGAATGATGTATCCGCGAGCGATGAAAATATAATCCTGCGCGATGCCAGTGTAATAGGGCAAGGCATTAAGCAAACGCGCCATGCCGTAGATCATCCCACCGAGGATGGCAAGGGTAATCAGCCCGCCCAACAGCATGGGGATAATGACCCAGATGGTGGAGATGGCTGCCCAGCGCCCCACATCGCCGCCCTGATAAAAGGTAGCGTAACTAACCCACACGACGATCCCTACCAAGACCAAGGCGCTCAAGACCACAGGCAGGATGATCTTCTGCATCACCTGTTTGCGGTGTTTGAGGTAGGAATAATGCGCAGGCGCAGTTTTGAGTCTTTCTGCGAGTTCGGGGAATTTGGCGCTCATAGGGATATTTTAGCATAAATGATTTTTCTTTTATCGACCATAAACCTCCCTGGCGCATCTTCATTACCGTTTCGCCATGAGCCTCTGCATAAAAAGCGCCGAGGTCTTGAATGACCTCGGCGCTTTTTATTATCCTTTCGCTTCGCTGCTATCGCCGCCCCCGCCTCTTGTGGGAGTGACGATCTTCTTGAGCAGGTCGTACCAGAACGACGAACCTTGCGATACTGCCACAGCCGTCAGCCCAAGCCCGACGATCTTTAATACGATGAATAAAGCCCATTCGTTGAAAACACCAGTCTGCGGCAGGTCGGTTTGCCACCAGCCGATCTTGACGATGTTCAAATCCAGCAGTTGTTGGATGAGTGAATCAATATCTTGGCTGGCAGCGTTATCTTGTTGAACGGCAACGGTCGCCTGGGCTACTGCGATGGCACGTAACCCTGCGTTCGACCAGAGGGTCTGCGCCAATTGAATGCTGTCGGTGCCAAGCAGGAAAGTCAATAATATGGAGAGGACGATGACGAAGCTGCGTGCATTCGAGCGGAAGGTGGCAGAAGCCTGATCCATAACCCCGGCGAAGTACATGGAGGTTCTCTTGCGCAGTTCTTCAATATTCGTCACGCCCTGCCCCACCCACTTAAGCATTGCCTGTTTGCCTTCAGAGTCTGGGAAGGCTGTAATGAGTTCTTTGAGTTCGTCCAGTTCAAATTCTTTTGAAGCCGTCAGCCCGACGAAGTCGAAGTATGAATCCACAAGAGTGGCGGCGGGAATTTTTTCTAATTTCTTCGGCTCGGTGGCAGAAGTGACGAAACCAAGCAAACCTTTATAGCGAATGGGACGAAGAGCCTGCAATTGAGGCAGTTTCACGAACTCGCCAACATGTTTGTCGCCGACGATCTTCATCAGATGCCGCTCCAGCGATTTACCGCGTGTTTCGAAGGCTTCATTGATCCATTGGGTGATCAGAGAAACGATCGAGCCGAGCACATAATATACAAAGATCAAACCAATAACCACTTCCAGCGCTTGTGAAATCGACATACTTTTCTCCTTTGAAGTTCACTAATGTTTGTTGTTTTCCAATTTCTCAAGCCATTCCAGCGGCTTGCCCCAGCGGACGCGTTCACGAACACCCGTTTCCTTTTTTCTAGGCTTGTCCCATTTCGGTCCGGGCGGACCGGATTCTTCGCTCAACAAGCTTTTTACTCCCCATAATCCTTTATATTGTACCCATCCCGGCTCGGAATTCAAGAGGATGCAATCCCATTCCTTTACCTCAGGGCGAGTGACCGAACGCTCAGACATAATCCGCTTCAAATACCCGGATGATCGAAGCCTTGGTTCTTTTAATACCGAACCTTGAAATCCTACTCGCAATCCGTCGCCGGTGGCGATTTCCATGGGAAGCCGCACAAGGTAATGGTCGGTTTCATCACGCAGGTCGTCGAAGGCATGTTCTTCAAGCAAATGCTGGGAGTTTAAGCGCATTTCTTCCAGGGCGATGTGGCGGGCTTTTTGGCTCGGGTTAAATAAAAGGAAGAGGTAGTGGATCCAGCCGTCGACCAAGAAAAGGAGGCGCTGGGCGCGCCCAGGTTTGTACATCGATGGCGAACGGATCACATCCGGCTTGCTGTAGTTGGCATGCGATCCAAGCGCTGTGTAGATGACAGGATGCATGGTGCTTTTTCCATCTTGATCCAACGCTTTGATGGTCGTGTCCCACGGTTCGATATTCCCTGCCCCGTGTTGGGAAAGCAAGACCGCATACGGCTCCTCTTTCTTGAGATAAACAGCGACCATTTCCCAATCGCCTTCGTGGTGATTGAAGCCATTCGCCGCCAGACGCCAGTCGTTGAAGGCATAGAAGTAATGATATTGCAGAACTGTCCACAAAGACCCATCTTTATCTTTTTCGCGTACAACCCGCCCATAATACACTGGGGTACGGTGTTCCTTTAATATCTCAGCATAGAGCAAACCAGCCTGCCAGGCGATCTTCTCAGTAGCTTGAGAAAGCATATCCATGATCAGCCCCCAACCTTCGGGCAGGATCTTTTCGACGATAAGTTTCAAGGTACGCATGAGGAGATAGAACAATAACAAGATATAGATCGGCAGGAGGATGAAATATTCGACAGCAATGCTGATGCCTGGAATCGGTTTGAAGAATAACCAGATCGGTGCAATGCCCAAGATAAGGAAGGCAAGCACTGCCAGAATCACAGGGATGATGCGTAAACGGATCGGGGATGCGAGCATGAAGAGCACAAGTGCTGCCGAAAGCGCTGCCCCTACTGCGATCTCCACCCCCACCCAACCCAGCGAGAACCAACCAGCCACCAACCCTAGTGCAGACCCGCTCCATAGCCAGATCCAGGCATCAAAGTCGTTCAATGGTTTATTCACGAAGCGTAAAAAAAATTCGTGGCTTTCCAGCTTGCCGATCTTTTCAACCAGCGGTTCACTTAAATGACCGATCAATTCTGCGGCTCCGATCGGTCCGCTGGGGAAGAGGGTACATTTTTCAAGATACGGTTCCACCGCCATCGGGAAAAAGCGCTCGCTTCTTGCAAAGCGTAGAACCGGCTCGTATGTCTTCAACAATTCAAGGTCTTCCATGAAACCTCTATAGTGTTCAGGCAGGTATGGGTCTGAAAATCATGATTCAACTCTCCCCATTTTAATGCCAATCTTGAAGTTATCGTTTGTTCGGTCTGTCAATTAAAAAGCAGAAAAAAAGAGACACATGTTGTGTCTCTTTTTTATTTCTTTAGGTATATGCCATCTGTTCGACCGGCACACGCTCACGTTTGCGCTGTTGGCGCTTGATGATGCGCTCAGCGGCGATGCGTGTTTGGCGGTACTGCGCATTTTTGATGATCAATTTCATGAATTTGGTGTGATCGGTCGTCGGGTCATTCAACAAGGAGAAATCGGCAGACCCAGGCTCATGCGGGGGGTAGAAGATGCCGCAGTTGGGGTTAATCTCAAGCATGTGGATCGTTCCATCTGCATCCATACGATAGTCACAACGGGCATAACCATTTCCGCCCAATTCCTTGAAGACACGGATGGTTTGGTCGCGCAAGGTCTTGTTGATGCGCGGATCTGTCACAACCGCTACAGACATCTTCGCGTAATCGACCCACTTCATATCATAGTGTTTGAAGGATTCGCCATCTGGGAAGATAAATTCGACCGGTGTAAAAGTGAAGGGTTTTTCCGGGTTGGTTGTATTTTCCGCGACCAGGCAGGTAAACTCGCGTCCTTCAATAAACTCTTCGATCAATGCACGTCCAAACTCGGCAATGGAAGCTTTCAACTGTTCACGTAATTCTTCGACATTCATCACGCGCGAGTTACGACGAATGCCTACACTCGCATATCCATGCGGCGGTTTGACGAGCATGGGGAATTTAAGCCGCTTTGCGATCTTCTCTGCATCTTCTATCCGGCTGGCAAACGCCCAACTTGGCGTAGGCACAGAAACACGTCTTGCGGCATTCTTCATTTCGTCGCGAGTAGGGTCGAAGAATTTGGAATCAGCACCGGTGAACGCAGCATTGTGCTTCTCCATGGCTTTGACCAAAGCGATTCCGGAAAGTGCGTCATCAGGAGTTCCATCGCAGAGGTTAACGAAGACATCCACGCCTTCATCCATTAACTGTTTGATCTGTTTTTCAACTTCAGTGGGTTCTACATGATGCTGCTTCCAACGATATCCATTCATATACGGCGCGGGGTCATATGGAATATCGTCATCGTCAGGTGTGCTTGTAAGTACGCAGATATACATGATGTTTCCTTTTATACACTTTCTTTTTTTATCGGTCATTCATCAAACATCGTTACATATCCATGTTTGATTTTTTATTTTATACAATCATCGATCAATATATCAATAACAATTTAGTAAAAATATTTAAATCATCATTAATATATAAGTATTGTATACAACTATTCATTTATGTAAAGGTTTTTGAACACACAATTATCTTAAAATTTTCTCAGGCTTTATGCACCCAACCTTGTCTTTACTCATATAAATCTTTAAGGTTTTTAAGAAATTTAAGGTATTTAAGAAATGGGCAAAAGGAGGAAACACGATCTTGAGGAATAAAGTTGGTTTTGTTTTTATCTTTTGATGATCTGCTTTGACCTCAGAAAGCATATAAGGTATAAGCCAACAGTTATAAATTTTAAAAAATGATCTAATTGTTTTTATAGTTCAGCCTTAAACATTCGAAGGAATGCAGATCTTCCTACTTGTGATCGTTACAACCAATACTTCAATACAAATTCGTTACTGTGGCGGGAGATCACCCAGCAACCGTATGGGAGATATGGAACCTTTGGTTTATAATTTACATATCATCGGTCATCAATATATTTAATAATTCAACAAACCAGAATTGAAATCCAATCCCCTTCCCCCTGAAAACTCAGAGCAAAATATCAGCGATGCCATTCGCCGCGCTGATATTCTTCAACGCGTTATGGCAACCATCAGCAGCGGGCTGGAGTTGGATGCCCTGCTGGCAAATATCCTGGAAAGTGCGGTCACCCTGATCGAAGCCACACATGGAACGATCGGGTTGGTTGTTGACCGTAACGGGAAGTTGGTGATCCGTACAGTGGCAGTGCATAATATGCCGGATGAAGAGCTCGGAGCCGAAATGTTACCGGGCATGGGGCTGGCAGGAAGGGTATTGCTAACCAAACAAACCGTCCGATTAGACCGATATGGAGACCTCGAACAACCCACTTTACAAGGTTTAGCGGAGCATTCGGTTATTGGTGTACCCATTTTATGGGGCGAAAATATGATCGGCTTCTTTGGAATCGGCATCGAAGCACCGCGCCGATTTACAGAACATGATGTTGAAACCCTGGAATTCTTTGCACAATATGCAGCTGTTGCCATTCACAATGCGAATCTATTCAGAGCGAATCGACACGCACTCGATGAGATGCATCTGCTTTATAAGACCAGCCAGCGCATTGGTCTATCGGATGATGTGGATGGAGTGATCGATGCCTATCTAGACCAGGTCGCTGCGGACGGGGAATATATTTGTAATATCTGTTTATATGAGTTCGACGAATTTCAACAACGGACTGCTGTGATCATCAGAGGACGTTGGACGCCAGAAGATGGTTCAAAACGAATGGAAGAACGGGTTTCCTATGTTCAAGATAATCTCGACCCCATCCTGGACTCAGGCGAAACCATTGTCATCTCGGATGTGCGCAATGACCCGCGTGCGCCTGAATCCTTGCGAGAGCTTCAAGAAGGGTCTGGCAGGTGGGCACTGGTCATGATCCCATTAATGGTACGAAGCCAAAGGATCGGGCTTGTGATCTTAAGCCATGAAGGTGTGCATCAATGGGCAGAAGATACCCTGAGCCCCTATCAGGCGGTTGCGGCACAACTGGCAATTGCCATTGACCACCGCATGCAACAAAACTTGCTGCAACAACGCGGACAGCAGCTTGCCGTACTGGAAGAACGCCAGCGGCTGGCACGTGAGTTGCATGACTCAGTGACTCAGTTGATCTTCAGTACCACACTCATTGCTCAATCGATCACCCCGGCATGGCGACGTGACCCACAAGAAGGGGAAAAACGGGTGGAAAGGTTGCTAGAGTTAACGCAAACCGCACTACGCGAGATGCGTTCTTTGCTTTTTGAATTAAGATCAGGTGAAGAACTGCAAGATGAAAAAGAATTACCAGTTACATTGACGGGTCTGGAACGGATCCGTCACTATGGGGTTTTGGGGGCTATTCGACTTTTGGCAAAAGATGCCATGGAAAATGGTATTCAAGTCAATGTGGAAGCAGATGAGGCGGGAGCAATCTATCTGGGACCCAAAACAGATTTGAAGTCTGGTAAGGAACCGGTTGTTGAAGAAGGTATCTATCGTATTATTCAGGAAGCGTTGAACAATATCATTAAGCATTCCCAAGCAAGGCATATTTCCATTAAACTACAAGGCAGCAACCCCGGGGTCCTTACCTTCATTGTGGCTGACGATGGTGTTGGTTTTTCATCCTTCTCCAACAAAGTGGAAGCAACGCCAGAGGGAAGCGGACTTGGAATGAAAACCATGCGAGAACGCGCCGAAGCGATGGGAGGGGCTCTGCGCATCTCGTCTGCACCTGGGACGGGCACCACCATTGAAGTAACTGTTCCACTAAAGGAGAACCGTGTATGAAGAAGATTCGTGTTTTGATCGTGGACGATCATGAGATCGTGCGCGAGGGATTGCAAATACTCTTAAGTGAAGAGACTGAATTCGAGGTGGTTGGGTTGGCTGGTAACAGCGAAACTGCGCTAACATTGGTTAAGCAACTTAAGCCCGATGTAATTCTGATGGATCTCGTCTTACCGGGGCTGGACGGAATTGAAACAACAAAACGTATCGTGGCGGGGAACCCAGATGCAAAAGTCTTGGTGCTAACGTCTTACTCCGATGATCTGCGCGTGCGGGATGCAATTCAAGCAGGTGCGATCGGTTACTTATTAAAGGATGTGCTCAAGGCAGATCTGTTGAATGCGATCCGCTCTGCGGCAGCAGGCAAGCCTGCTTTGCACCCGGATGCGCAACAGTACTTAATGCGGCAGCTTTCTGGCACAGATGCGCCCCCCCATTCGCGCCTGACGTCACGCGAATTTAACATCCTGCAATTGCTTGCCGAGGGGAAGAGCAACAAAGAAGTTGCGCTGGCATTGAACTTGACAGAGGGAACGGTCAAAGGATATGTGAGTACGATCTTCGATAAGCTTGGGGTTGCAGACCGCACCCAGGCTGCGCTTTACGCCGTGGAGCATGGGTTGGTAAGACCCAAATAGGCATTTTTCTCCCCATTACGCAATACCTTACTTTGGTTAGCTTCGATAGCTAACCTTTTTCTTTTAATTTTCAGCCCGTTGATGGTTTGTTATTACGGGTCTTTCCTCTATGATAGAAGGCATGAATGATATGCCATTCCTCAGAAAGGGGATGGCAATCTCATTTTATCGGTTTGCAATTCATTCGAGTTGCAAATATTTTAGAAAAGGAGAAGCAAAGATGCCACAAAATCGTTCCAAACTGTTATTTCATATCGTTATCATCCTCGTGCTCGTCTTTCTAAGTTCTTGCGGAGGGTCACCCGGAGAAACCGCTGAGACTGCCCCAGAAGACAATGTGCAGGCTCCCGCTGGAGTGATCGCAAAGAATTCAAGCTATTCCAGCCCCATCGCCATCAGTGACGATGACTCGCTTGTGGTGGTGACAAACACATTGAACGGCACCATCTCGTTAATCAATGTTGCCGGAGATGTCAATGCCAAATTGGCAGAGATCCAGGTGGGTGACGAACCACGTTCGGTGGTCATCACTCCCAACAAGGCGTTCGCCTATGTGACCAATCAGGTCAGTGGCACCGTCTCAGTCGTGGACCTGGCTTCGCAAACCAAAGTGGCGGATATTCCTGTGGGAGCAGAGCCTTACGGCATTGCACTCACGCCAGATGGAACGCGAGCATACGTTGCGAATTCTGCTTCAAATACGGTTTCGATCATTGATACGACAACAAACTCTGTCGTCGGCACGATCAACATTCCGGGCGTACAGCCACGGGGCGTGGCGATCACCAATAACAATGGCGGCACGGGGCAGCAATTCGTTTACGTCACCCAGTTCCTTTCACAGCCCACTGCTTCTGGCGGACCAGGTTTGGACCAGGGCAGTGAAGGGAAAGTCTTCGTCATTTCTACGACGGATGATGCCCAAATTCAAGGCGTGATCACGCTCGCGGCACACGATACAGGCTTCGCCGCAGATCGAACCGCATTTGGCGGCACCGATAAAGACCCGACCTTTGCGTATCCGAATCAGATGCAATCCATCGTGCTTAAGAACGGACGTGGGTATTTGCCAAATGTGGCGGCATCGCCTGAAGGACCGGTCAAGTTCAATGTCGATACGCAGGCTTTCTTGTCTGTTTTCGATGTGGCTGCAAAGTCTGAGCTTGCCAACGGCACGATCAACTTGCATGCGGCAGTCAAGGCGCAGACCTTCACACCGAAGCTTTTCGTTGCCAACCCTTGGGCGATCGCATTCGAGCATGCCTCTAACGAAGGCTATGTCGTTTCATCTGCCAGTGATGTGTTGGTAAAAGTCACCATTGATGATAATGGCGTGCCTACGGTTGTGAACGTCCCTGCCGATGGCGATACGACTCGTGTGTTGACCATTGATGTGCATAAAAATCCGCGCGGCATTGTGATCAACAATGCGGATACACGTGCGTATGTATATAACTTGATCTCAAAAGATGTTTCGGTGGTGGACTTAACCGCCTCCCCCGAAGCCGAGTTGACTCGTGTCCAGTCGGCGGATCTGCCCGCTGCAGGTTCGGATGCCGCCAAATTTCTGGCGGGCAATGAACTCTTCCATTCATCACGCGGTGAATTTGACGAAGGCGTGAGCGAACGGCTCTCCAACGAAGGCTGGCAAGCTTGTTCCAGTTGTCATCCTGATGGATTAAGTGATGGTGTGGTCTGGGCGTTTGCTTCTGGTCCGCGCAAGAGCATTCCATTGAATGGCACGTACAGCCCACAAAACCCGACAGGCAATCAGCGTATTTTGAATTACTCGGGTGTCTTTGATGAATTGGAAGACTTCGAGTTGAACATTCGCGGTGTTTCCGGCGGACCCGGCTTGATCGTACTGGCTGGCACCACCGATGCAGACCCGAATGTGAAAGCATTCGACCCACCCAACGCAGCCCGAGAACAATTGCATGTGGGCGGCTTCCCCGCATGGGATGCCATCGTAGCCTGGACTCAGTTCCGTGTCACTTCGCCTGTTTCGCCTCTGCGCGGCGTGGACCCCAACAGTGAAACCGGTCAACAGATCGCACGTGGACGTGAGATCTTCACCCAGGCAAATTGCCAGGCATGTCATGGCGGCGCGAAGTGGTCAACGCCTCAGGTCGATTACGCACGGGTTTCCCCATTCCCTGAAACCGTCACAGCGGGAACTCCGCCCGAACCGCCGGTGGGTCAGCTCTCACGCTTCTTGCAAATCGTTGGCACCTTCGACCCGACCAACGCCATCGAAAAGAATGCGAACAACGCGCAGGCGCTTGGGCAACTGGGTTTCAACCCGCCATCTCTCTTGAGCATCTTCGCCTTCCCGCCTTACTTCCACAACGGCTCCTGTCCCACGCTCGAATGCGTGCTGGAAAATCAGACTCATCGTGAAGCAGGCGGTGTAACAGGTCTGTTGGATGACCCCGCAAATCAAGCCGCATTACTGCAATTCCTCAAATCGATCGATATCACGACCGAGCCGATCAACCCGTAATCTCACCATCAGTTTCAAGCAGAGTGACCCAGGTCACTCTGCTTGAATGGAGCATAAAATGAACAAATTCAAACGAACAAGAATTTGGATGACCTTTCTGATCGTCAGCCTGATCTTGGCAGCCTGCGGCGGCGGATCGCCAGCCACCGAAGCGGATCCTACAGAAGCCGTAGCTGAAGCACCTGCCACCGAAGCGGCTCCAGCCGGACCAACCTATACGATCCTCGGAGCAGCCAATCGCGATAAAACGCAGGCGGCGCAACAACCTTTCCTTACATTAGATGCAGACAAGAACATGCTTTTGGTTTGGTCTGAGAATTCTTCGGGCGGAGTACGCCAGATCTTTGCCAGCCGGTTGACGGGCGATGCCTTTCAACCTTTGGGCGCATCGATCAACGTCCATACCAACGTGCTAGCGGACTCTCCCACCATCACCGTCTCTGGTGAAAACAATTCTGTGCCGTGGGTGGCTTGGTCTGAACCCAGCCCAGGCTTTGGTAATGTTGCTCAGGTGTTTGCGAGTCGCTTCAGTGCAGAGACAGGTCTATGGCAGCAAGCAGGCCAAGACAGAGGCGGCGGCGAAGCCAGCATCAACCTCTCCACCGAGCGCGCAGCAACCGATCCATTTATCTTTTCTGGTTCCACTGAATTGGGCACTCCGCCTGTGCCGTGGGTAGCGTGGGAAGAAGTTTCAGATGTGAATCCTTCGTCTGTGCAGATCTTCGTTGCCAAAGGCGTGAAAGATGAAACTGCCATTGGCGGCTTCAAATGGGAAACAGTTGGGCAGGTGAAAGAAGATGGCGAGCAGACCTTGAATGTGAACCGCTTCCGCATCTCTGAGAATCCTACCGGCGTGTTTGCTGAAACTGCCAACTCTGTGCCGTGGGTGACATGGCATGAAGTTGGGCGTGATGAGCCCAGCCGCATCTTTACGGCGCGCGGCGTAGCAGACCCCAACAGCCCTGGCGGTTTCAAATGGATCAACGTGCCGCCTTGCGACCCGAACGATGAAACCAAATGTTCGTTGAACATCAATCCGCTCAACGATGCCAAAGATGCTTCCATGGCAGCGGGCAGCACCGTCGCTGGCGAAAGCACCGTCCCGTGGATCGCCTGGCCCGAGATCGGGCAAAATGGAAAGTGGCAGATCTTTGTTTCGCGCCTCGATACGAGCACACGCAATAGCTTTATTCAGGTCGGCGGCAGTTTGAACGTGGACCCGAATCATGATGCGCGCACACCAGTCATTGTTTTCCTCGGCAATGTACCTTATGTTGCCTGGTTGGAAGATGATGGCACGGGCAAATTCGAAATTCAGATGCGACATCTCGCCTCAGACCCCCAAACTGGAACCTGGTCACTGGATACCCCAGCCGATGGCTTCAACCTCGACAAAACCCTCTCAGACTTCGACCTCTCGGCGATCGCTTCGAATGACACCATCTTCCTTGCCTGGGGTGAAGGTGACCCCGCCACTTCTGCCGCGCAAATGGTCATTGGTGCTTTCCGTCCATAAGGTGACCTTCCATGAATCCATGCCCATCTCCAACTGAGGATTCATCATATGCATCCCACCAACTTTGCAAGGCATGGAATACGCATCCTGATCGTAGACGATGCCTCTGCTGTTCGGGAAAGCCTTCGATGGCTTCTGGAAGATGAACCCGGGTTGACCGTCATTGGTGAAGCGCCCACAGGCAGCCAAGCT
>JAFLCF010000050.1 GCA_017303735.1 Anaerolineae bacterium | reverse complement strand
GAGAATTCCCCATCTGGCGTAAGGCGATCTCATTACCCTTGAGTGGAGGAAGTGCATCAGCAGGCTGGAGTCTGCCGGCCGTGGGATGGGTCAGTTTGTTCGTCGGGACGGGCGTTGCCATCCATTCCACCTATTGGCATAACAATTATGGCGAACCATCATCAAGAGGCTGTGTCAATGCCAACCCAGACGATGCAAAATGGGTCTTTCGTTGGAGTCAGCCCCAAGTCATGTATGACGCGGGGGATGTCACAGTGGAGATGCCGGGCGGAACAAAGGTTAGTGTTGAAAAGGTGGAGTTTTAAATTCAAACTTAGCGACATTCTTGAAACACCTATGCATCATTAACATCAAGATCATTTTTTAGAAGTGGCAAGGCATTCTCACAACCGCAAGTGGATCTGTCCCACAGGGTACATATCTGGTATGCGGGTATAAACATTCGTATACAATAAACCCAAACATAAACCCTCCTTAAAATTTTTCAGTTACCTCCTATTCGCATGGGCTATAATCCTCTACAGGTTCACATTGAGTCTACTATAGAGGTTGCCTATGCCTAACCATCTTGTCTCGGAAAACTCTTCCTACCTTCTTCAACACGCAAACAATCCTGTGGAATGGTATCCTTGGGGTGAAGAAGCACTGAGCAAAGCCAAAGTTGAAAAGAAGCCCATTTTCCTTAGTATCGGCTATGCTGCCTGTCACTGGTGTCATCGCATGAGGGAGGAAAGTTTCGAAGATCCTGAAACTGCTTCGCTGATGAATCAAGAATTTATCAGTATAAAGGTGGATAGAGAAGAACGTCCAGATGTAGACGGTATATATATGCAAGCTACCGTTGCCATGACCGGCTCTGGTGGCTGGCCCATGTCTGTCTTCCTAACTCCTGATTTACGTCCGTTTTACGCCGGCACATACTTCCCACCCGTTCGACGCTACAACATGCCTTCATTTAAAGAAGTATTGTCAAGCATCGCCAAGGCATGGCGTGAAGATGTTCAAGAAGTGGATCGAATTGGAAATCAAGTACTCGAACATATTCGTCCACCCATAAACAAGCCGGAGAATAGAAATGAAATAACAACAGAAGCTCTCGAAGCAGCCATAAAGAACCTGCTTGATTCCTACGATTGGGGATATGGAGGTTGGGGCTCGGCGCCAAAGTTTCCGCAACCCATCACCATCGAATTTCTTTTACGCCGGGCAACCACTGATACAACTCAACGTGAACAAATAATAAAGGCTGTCACCCATGCATTGAGCGCCATGTCACGTGGCGGGATGTATGATGTTGTCGGCGGCGGTTTTTCCCGCTACAGTGTCGATAATTTTTGGAGAACACCTCACTTTGAAAAAATGACATATGATAATGCCCAATTACCCTTGGCATATCTGCACGGGTATTTGGTCACTCGCAACACCGACTATCGCAGGATTTGCGAGGAGACGCTGGATTTTGTCCTGCGCGAATTAACCCATTCAGAAGGTGGATTTTTCAGCAGCTTGGATGCCGACTCGGAGGGCGAAGAAGGAAAATTCTATGTCTGGACAGAAGACGAGCTGGAGGGAGTACTCGGTTCTGATTTCGACTTTTTCAAAGCTGTGTATGGTATTACCCCATCAGGCAACTGGGAAGGCAAAACGATCCTGCAACGTGCTCTCGATGATTCCACTCTGGCAGCCCGTTTCAAATTAGATCATGCAGAACTTCAACAAAAATTATCAAAGTGCCATGCAAAGCTTTTGGAGGTAAGAAGTTCACGCATCCGCCCCGCCACCGATGACAAAGTGCTTGTGATGTGGAATTCCCTTATGCTCAAAACCTTCGCAGAGGCTGGACGTTATCTGAATAGACAGGATTATCTTCAAGTTGCCATTCGGAATGCACGTTTCTTATTGAATAATCTTTACGTGAATAATCGGCTACACCGATCCTGGCGGGACGGACAGGCAAAGCACAATGCCTACCTGGAGGATTATGCCGGTTTGATCTTGGCGCTTTTGGCGTTATATCAATCCGATCCGAATAAGGAATGGTATCTTTCGGCTTTGAAACTCGCCGATGAAATGGTGGCACACTTCGTTGATCCCAACGGAGGTTTTTTCGATACCCGCGATGACCATGAAACCCTTCTTATACGACCGAAAGATATTCAAGATAATGCCACTCCGTCCGGGAATGCGCTCGCCGCTACTGCTCTGCTCGAATTGACAGCGTATGGAGATCGAACCGAATGGCGTGATCTTGCCGAGGAGATGCTTTCCTCAGTATATGGAGTCATGTTACTCTATCCAACGGCTTTCGCCCAGTGGCTGTGCGCGGCAGACTTTGCTGTCGGTCCGACTCGTGAGGTGGCAATTATCGGTGACTCACAACGTACCGAAACAAAAGAATTGTTGAACACCCTCTGGAAAACATTCCGGCCCCGACAGGTAACAGCGATTTCCGCTTACCCGCCGGAGCCGGATGCACCAGCCTTGCTGAAGGATCGACCTTTATTGAAGGATCTTCCAACAGCATATGTATGCCAAGGATTTGTTTGTTTACAGCCAGTCAATTCACCAACTGAGATGGAGTCCCAGCTAGCGGGTACATCAAATCCTTAGTGAGCCATCAGACCATAACTACCGACTGATAACCGTGCTGAAAACACAACTCCGTTTGTACGATTGGGTACACCATTACGAGAAAATGCTTTACGACAATGCCCAGTTGATCCGCGTTTATTTGCATGCGTGGCAAGTCACACGCGACCCATTCTACAAACGCATCGTCGAAGAAACTCTGGCTTTCGTTGAAAAGGAAATGACTCATGAGCAAGGCGGCTTCTATTCATCTCTCGATGCAGACTCAGAAGGTGAAGAAGGCAAATTTTACGTCTGGTCTTTGGATGAAATTCGCACCGTACTCCAACATGATTCTGATCTTTTTGAAGCGGCGTATGGCGTTACCAGCAAAGGGAACTGGGAAGGTAAAACAATCCTACAACGTTCCATGGATGATGCCAGCCTCGCCACTCGCTTCGGACTTAACATTGAGGCTGTTCCAGCGAAACTAGCCGACTCTCACTCCAAACTTTACGCTACCCGTGCGAAACGCATCCGCCCGGGCACAGATGACAAAGTTCTGACGGCATGGAACGGCTTGATGCTGGCTGCCGTTGCCGAAGCTGCCAGAGTCCTCGAAGATGTAAGCCCACAAGCAGCCAAGTATGGTGATCTGGCAAAACGCAACGCAGAGTTTTTACTCACAAATCTGCGCACAAATGGAAAGCTACATCGCTCTTGGCGAGACGGCAACACCACGAACGAAGTTTTCCTTGAAGACTATGCAGCATTAATTCTTGGTCTGATCGAGCTATATCAGACTGACTTCAACTCAAAGTGGTTCAATGTTGCTCAGGAGCTTGCCGATGAAATGATCGAAAAATTCAGCGACTCTGCTGGCGGCTTCTTCGACACCCCGAATGACGGTGAACCGTTATTGATCCGCCCAAAAGATGTGCAGGATAATGCCACACCATCTGGCAATGCCCTCGCATGTGAAGCGCTCATCAAACTTTCGGCATATTCAGAGAAAAGCAACTATCGCGATCTGGCTGAAAAGGCTCTCAGCTTAGTAACAAAATTCGCTTTACGCTATCCGCTTGGCTTTGGGAGATGGCTGTCGGCGGCGCAACTCGCCTCGGGGACGTTGAAACAAGTGGCGGTGATCGGCGAAGCGGGAGATGGGAGCTTCCAAAAAATGCTCAAGGCTATTCGGGTAGAATATCATCCGAATGTAGTAGTGGCTGCTTCGTCTCTCCCTATAAATGAGCATGCCCCCGCCTTGCTGAATGAGCGAGGCATGCTAAATGGCAAGGCAACCGTTTATGTTTGCGAAGGTTTTGTTTGCAAACAACCAACCACTGATATTGAAACTCTTGGGGAACTACTAAACACATAAGCAGCTGATAAGCATAACAAAAAAACAGACCGTTTCACGGTCTGTTTTTTTGTTATTTCTTTTCTTCGGTATCGGTGGTTGCCTTGTCGGCTTCCTCGTCCTTGCCGCCCAGCCCATCACGGAAGGATTTGATGCTCTTACCGATCTCGCCTGCTACTTTACCGATACGTCCTGGTCCAAACAACAGGACGACGATAATCAGAAGAATTGTTAGTTCAAGCGGTCCAAATCGAATTGGCATTTTACACTCCTTTGCTTTTTATCGCTCGTCTCATAAAACAAGTAAACTTTGCCAAAATTTCTGTTTACTAAATTATGCGACACGTAGTAATTATCGTACCACAAATGACGTTAATAAGCAGTTAGAGTTCACGGCGGGAGAAAATGCCTTCGATAAAGCGTAAGCCGCGGCGCAAGAGAGAGCGTAGGCGGGCAAACAGGCGGTACTGCTCGGGATGTACCTGTTTCTTAGCGGGGATGGGACCCGTCCATTCGGCGACTAATGCACCCCAAGTAAGCCCTGCCCCAAAGCCAACGAAGACCACCTTGTTGCCACTTTTTAGCTTGCCTTTTTCAACTGCTTCAACTGCTGCAATCGGAATGGATGCGGTCGAAGTGTTCCCATAGCGGTCGACGTTGATGATGAATTTATCCATTGGCATTTTGAGATATTTCGCAGCAGTTTCGATGATGCGGAAGTTCGCCTGATGAGGAATGATCCAATCAACATTTGCAGTGGTTAAGCCAGCAAGATCAAGGGCTTCTTTGGTGGCGCTGCCCATTACACGCGTAGCAAAGCGAAAGACTGCCTTACCGTCCATTTGAATAAAATGTTTGCCTTCATGAACGGTCGACTCGGTAGCCGGATACCGCGCCCCACCGCCGGGTAGGGTCAGAGTGTCTGCGCCAGAACCGTCTGAATGCATCACGGCAGAAAGGACGCCTCCAGGTTTGTCACTCGCCTGCAAAACAAATGCACCTGCGCCATCCCCAAATAAAATACAGGTGTTACGGTCTTTCCAATTCACAAAACGTGAGAGGGTTTCTGAACCGATCACGAGGGCATTCTTGATCGACCCGCTGCGAATTGCCTGTGCTGCCATATTGGTTGCATAAATAAAACCAGAGCAGGCGGCAAGCAGGTCAAAGGCTCCTGCTTTGGTCGCGCCGATCTGATCTTGTACGATACAGGCTGTAGCCGGAAAAATATATTCAGGCGATGATGAAGCAACGATGATGAGATCGATCTCAGTTGGAGCCAGATTCGCCACTTGCAAGGCTTTGATGGCACAGTCAACTGCCAGGGTGGAGGTAAATTGGTCTTCTCGCGCGATGTGGCGTTCTCGTATACCTGTGCGGTCACGAATCCATTCATCACTCGTTTCCACCATTTTGGCGATGTCGTCATTGGTCAAGACAGGTTCAGGGACGCTGACGCCCCAGCCTGTGATATGCGCGTATGGCATTCTTTCTCCTTATTGAAAACGGCTGAGGATTAAAGTCGCGTTGTGTCCGCCAAACCCGAAGGAATTCGACATGACATTTCCTACATTGAGTTTGCGAGGTTGATTCGGCACATAGTCCAGATCACAAACAGGATCGGGAGTTTCATAATTGATGGTGGCTGGCACAATGCCATTCATGATCGTCAATGCACAAACGACGCCTTCCAACGCACCCGAAGCACCTAGCAAATGCCCGGTCATAGACTTGGTGGATGAAACCGGAATCTTGTATGCCTGCTCACCGAAAACGGTCTTGATGGCTGCCGTCTCACTTTTATCGTTTAACTGTGTCGATGTGCCGTGAGCATTAATATAATGAATATCAGCCAAACCAAACCCGGCATCCTTCATTGCGAGGCTCATGGAGATTGCCGCTCCCGCGCCGTTCTCTGCCGGAGCAGAAATATGATGCGCATCGTCTGAAGTGCCATAGCCGGTGAACTCACACAAAATATTTGCACCGCGTGCCTGAGCATATTCGAGTGATTCGAGGATCAAAACACCTGCACCCTCCCCCATCAGGAATCCATCGCGGTTCTTATCAAAGGGGCGCGAAGCTCGCTCCGGCTCGTCATTACGAGTAGAGAGGGCTGTCATCACATTCATACCTGCCATCGTCAGCGCGGCAATCCCAGCTTCCGACGCGCCAGCCACCATCACATCTGCCGCGCCGCGCCGGATCATTTCTGCGGCTTCGCCCAAGGCATTCGTACCAGAGGCACATGCAGTTGCCAGTGCCATGTTGGGTCCACGCGCGCCGATGCGGATGGCAAGATTCCCCGCCGCACTATCGGAGATCATCATTGGGATGAGAAACGGGCTAACACGGTCGGGTCCGCGTTCTCGCATGGCTTCATATTGTTCAATGATCGTGATCACGCCGCCAATGCCCGAACCGATCAAGATGCCCACCCGATCACGATTCTCATCGGTGATGGTCAAGCCAGAGTGTTCAAGCGCTTCGATGGCAGCCGCTGTGGCAAAATGGGTAAAGCGATCCATCTTACGCGCCTCACGCGTGCCGAACATGGCTACGGCGTCAAAACCTTTTACCTCCGCTGCGAATTTCGTTTTGTGCCCACTGGCATCAAACGCTGTAATGGGAGCCGCGCCAGATTTCCCAGCCAACAGGGCTTCCCACGTATCTTTTACATTGTTTCCCACAGGGCTGATGCACCCCAACCCTGTAACAACCACTCGTTTTCTCATCGAACATGTACTCCTTAAGGTGAAATACTAAAAAAACAGGACAAGCGAACTTGTCCTAATTAACACAAAATATAAGGTTTGGACACGCAGAGATATTAGAATCTTTTTAGTAGAGACCAAACCTGCTGGATATGCAAGCGATCATGATCTGCCATAAAACCAGCCACCTCACGATAATTGGTGGGACCAAAAATTGCATGACGGGCTTTCCGCTCCCAGGTATCTTCGGGCACCGTTTTTAATATTTCAAGTGTAGCAAGCCGGGCTTTAATAAATTCCTGCAAGGCGGTCTGTCCGTCTTCTTTCAGGTAATCGCGTTGGTTCGCCCATACACCGGTATCGGGTCGCGGAATAAAGGGATCGTCACTGCCATTAAATAAATCCAACTGCATATGATGGATCTCGCGTTCTGAATCACGCAGATGGCAGAGCAATTCGGTCAGTGTCCATTCGGTAGACGATAATTTCAAGTTCCAGTCAGTAGAGCTCAACTTACGCAGTAACCCATCCATGACGGCAGGGGTAGATTGCAAGATCGCGAGAATGGAGTCTCGCGTTGTAAAAGATGGAGTCAGAGTTGTGAGATCGGTGGACTCAAGGTATCGGCGAAGGTCCGCCAACATGCCGCGGGGCTCCGCCTCCGGTCCAGACGTTGAGCCGGATTCTGCTTCCACAAAAAAGGTTGCCAGCCCAAGCTTTTTCGCCGGAAGGATGTCGCGCTCCATATCATTCCCCACCATAAGAACGGGTCCCTCGGGCCAGCCTGCACGTCCAAGCACTTCGGCATAGTAGGCGGCGTGAGTCTTCGTAAAATGAAAATCGTCAAAAGTAGAGATCAGCTCAAATTGTTCAGGGTCAAGACCAGCCCAACGCACGCGATGCCAGGTTGCCGCCCGTGGCAAAAGCGGGTCTGTTGCGATAAGGATTCGGAAACCCTGTGAAAAAGCCCAATCCACGAAAGCTCTGGCGTAAGGGTTCTGAGTTGTGATGCCTTGCAGGGTAGGAAAGACACGACTGTAAAATTCTTCGAGATGTCCATCGAATTCATCGCTGCCCATGCCCAACTGCGGTGTGAAGTTATTCTCGAAAACCTCACGCAAGGTGCGCGAGAAATCTTCGCTCTGGTTCATGAGCGTTGTGCTGCTCAACAGCGCACGCCCAACAGCCGCAGGTTCCAAATGGGAGGCGAAGCTGGTGGATAATGCCTGAAAGTATTTGGGAATAAAAACTTCCTGGTTTGTGTTAAGCAGAGTGTCGTCGAGGTCAAGTAAGAGGGTGGGCTTCATCGGATGTGAGACTCCCCCGGAGTCTTTTTTGGTTATTCATCTTTTATCTCGAACTTAAAAGGCAGGGCACGGCATTCACCACACCCCACCTGCGGTTCAGAGACGTTCTGTTTGGATTTCTCGCAATACGCCTGCACCTGAACCCGGCGTTGGAACAAGGCAGTCAGCGGGCGCGCCACAAGCACATTCAATTTCATAGATTGGCATGAATTTGCGCGTGCAATGGCTGGTACCGGGCAGGTACGGCAAAGATCAGGCGACCAGGTTTGGTTCTGCGATTTAAGCAGGCGGCATTCTTCCACGTTCTTGCCGCGGAAGTAGTCGCCATAAAAATGCGGGCACTCGTGCCCGGCAGGTGTCTTCATAAATTAGACGCGGGTGACGTACTCGCCAGTACGGGTATCTACACGGATGGTGTCGCCAACATTGACGAAGTTGGGGCACTGTACGGTCAGCCCGGTTTCGGTGATAACTTTCTTGGTCACACCCGTGGCGGTGTCGCCACGGATCGCCATTTCAGCTTCGACCACTTTCAAGTCTACTGAAGTAGGCATTTCCACGTCGATGGCTTCACCTTTGTAGAATGTCAGTTTGACTTCCATACCTTCTTGAAGGAACTGGGCGCTGTCGCCAAGGGATTCCTTTTTAATGCCAGGTTGTTCGAAGGTTACTTTATCCATGAAATAATACAGGTCGCCATCGTTGTAGAGGTAGGAAACATTGGCAAAATCAAGGGATACATCCTGCACAGATTGCCCTGAGTTAAATGTGCGCTCGATATTTGCCCCGGTCAACAAATTGCGAGCCTTCACCTTAATGTTGGCGTTGCCTCGCCCGGTTTTATTGTGGCTGTAGTCCAGCACCTTATAGAGGTTACCATCCAGCTCAAAAGTGACACCTTTTCGAAGTTCATTTACATCGATCATACAATTTTCTTTCCTTTTTTATTTTTTTGAAGCGGGCGGATTATACCAATTCGGTACGGAAATTGGGTAGGATGGAAAATCGTTTCTTAATCTCATTGGAGATGAAGATAAAAAAGCTCCCCACCTAGGCGGGGAGCTTTTTGAAATGGATCTTAGTATCCTACGCTCGATACGTCGTTTGTCGGGCGCCACTGCGACCATTTATCCGTAGCGGGGTCGATGGTCATATTCCCTGCTGCACCGCCCTGCCAGAAGACCTGGAAGATATTCGGGTCACCATCACGAATGGAAGTGAACGCAAGGTTCGTGCCACCGCAATCCCAGGTGGGTCCTGAGTCGCGTCCTTCGTAATCGGTCACACGGTATTCCTTATCATCTCTGAAGTCGAAACTGTAGATATCCAGGTTACCGTTCCGTTCAGACTGGTAGGCAATACGGTCTCCCTCAGGCGACCAGACCGCATTGACGGTCTTACCATCCGTGGTAAGCCTGCGAACTTCCATGCTTTCGAGGTCGATCACATACAGGTCCGTTACGCCGTCAACATCGGAGATGTAAGCGATCTGCTTGCCGTTTGATGACCACGCCGGGAATACTTCATCGGTCGTCGAGTCAGTCAACTGGAATTCAGTACCGGTTTCAACATCCAGGATGAACAGATCCCAATTGCCATTACGATTGCTTTGGAAGACCAGTTTCTTGATGTCGGGCGAATAGAAGGCATTCACATCGTCCGCAGGGTCACTCGTTAGCTGGGTTTCTTCGCCAGTCTGCTGATCAATAGTGAATAAATCGAAGCTACCATTTCTATCGCTTTGGAAGGCAACCGTCTTCGCATCTGGTGCGTACATCGGATTTGTATTATTGGATTGGCTGTTCGTCAACCGGATCGCCTCTCCGCTTCCAAGCAGGTCTGTGTAGTACAACTCAACATTCCCATCACGGTTGCTTTGGAAGACGACGGTTGAGTCATTTGGTGCGCGGCTTGGGCGGCTATCGACAGCTTCATCCTTTGAAAGGTTATAGAGTTTGTATCCGGGTTGACCTTCGATGCCATCCAGACGATACACCTCAAGGTTCTCGTCGCGGAAGGTGTGGAAGATCAGACACTGAATACAGATATCGGGCTGCCCAGGAGCAACAGCAAGGCTTGGTTCGCTACAATCGGTCATTGATGCACTGACTGTCGTACCAGAAGCATCGGACAAGGTTAATGTCAAGTTGCCATAGTCACCAGTGACTGTCAGTTGGATGTTTTCGCCCGCAGCAAGGTGGAAAGTGCCGTTTTGGATCACATTTCCGGCTTCATCTGTGATCGTGTATGTATACGGTACCGGCATGTCGCCACCATTGTTTGTGATGTTGAACGTAGCAACTCCTTCAGAAACACAGACTCCATTCGCAGCCAAAACCGGAAGCGGAGGCGGAGGTGGTACACAGGTGGTCATATCCACAACGGTAGTGAGGGCTGCATCACTTGGAGTTGCAAATGTGTATGAGGTTGATGAACCTGTAACCGTGAGTGTAATACTTTGCCCGGCAAGGAGGGAGATCGTACCCGTCTGAACGACAGCTCCGCTCGCATCGGTAATGGTGTAGGGATAAGGGGTTGTCATGTCTGTGCCGTTATTTTGCAAGACAAAGGTTGCGACCCCGGCAACAGAGGTACAAACGCCACTGATCGAAAGGTCAACTGGAGGCGGAGGAGGAGGCGTTACACACGTAGTCATATCCACAACAGTTGTCAACGAACTGTCATTTGCGGAAGAGAATGTGTACAAACTGGACGTACCCGTAACTGTGATCGTTGTACTTTGGCTGGCATTAAGATCGATTGAGCCAGAGGCTGCCACAGCGCCATTTGCGTCGATGATGACATATGTATACGGTGTGGTCATATCGGTGGTGCCGGTATTGGTGATCACAAAGGTGGCTTCTCCTGCATTGGATGTACATACGCCACTGATCGAGAGGTCTGCCGGAGGAGGTGGAGGCACCACACAGGTGGACATATCCACTATAGTGGTCAATGAGGCATCGTCTGGAGAAGTAAAGGTATACGAAGTTGATGAACCGGTGACCGTGATCGTGGTACTTTGATTGGCATTCAAATCGATCGTACCAGATCCCGCCGGAGCGCCATTCGCATCGACAATGGTATATGTATATGGAGTCGCCATGTCGGTGTTGCTGGTATTCGTGATCACAAAGGTGGCTTCACCAGCATTCGATGTACAAGCACCTGTGATATCAAGCATGACGGGAGGCGGCGGGGGTGGCAATTGGCAGGTTGTCATATCCACCACTGTTGTTAAGGAAGCATCATCTTGGGAGGACAATGTATAGGAAGTGGAATTTCCAGATACTGTGATCGTGGTACTTTGCCCTGTTTGCAGGTTAATCACACCACTATCGACAATGTTACCGCCCGCATCAGTAACAGTATAGTTATAAGGCGCAGTCATGCTACCGCCATTGTTTGATACTACAAACGTAGCGGTTCCGGTATTGACACCGCTGCAAGCGCCTTGAACATCAAGGTCAACAGACGGGGTTGTTGGTGTGGCAGTAGCAGTAGACGTACTGGTCGGTGTGGCAGTCGGTCTGCGTGAACATGAGCCAGTCACATTCAACGTTACTGACGACAGGAATGAAGTTTTGTATGTCACTGTCATTGTTGCATTGCCCGCACCCTTGATTGTTGCAGATGCTTTGGGCTGAAGATCGACAGGACCGGTTGTTGAAGGATCAGAAAGAACATAAGTACCATCGCTGACACTTCCAGAAATATTCGTGATGAGGAAGGTAGCAGTCTGATCAACGTTACAGAAGACTTTTAGATCTAATTGACCATCCACAGGTGTAGTTGTAGGCGAAGGCGTAAACGTAGCCGTTGATGTGAAAGTCGGCGTGAAGGTATTAGTTGGTGTGTTGGTTGGTCTAGGCGTCTTCGACGGCGTCGGGGTCTTTGTGCTAGTGAACGTCGGTGAAGGACCCGGTGTGACAGTATTAGTCGGGGTCTTTGTCGGTTTCGGCGTCTTCGACGGCGTTGGGGTATTTGTGCTAGTGAACGTCGGTGAAGGACCCGGTGTGACAGTATTGGTCGGGGTCTTTGTTGGTTTGGGTGTCTTTGAAGGTGTTGCCGTGCTTGTATTGCTCGGGGTCGGAGAAGGACCTGGTGTGATAGTAGAAGTAGGTGTCTTTGTAACAGTAGGCGTCCTTGTTACAGTAGGTGTACGTGAAGGGGTTACAGTGGCAGTGTTACCTGGGGTGCGGGTTGATGTTGCGGTTGGCGTGAATGTACTAGTTGGTAACGGCAAACAAGTTCCAACTGCCTGCAGATTTACATTATCGAGTTCCGAGGTAGCATAATTAACAGTAACTGTAGCATTGCCTGCAGCATTGAATGAAATGCTTTCATTAGAATTTAAGTTAAGGGTCGAAGTGACAGGAGCTTTTCCCGGCTCAGAGACAGTATAGCTTCCACCCACAAGCGGTCCACCTATATTGGTGATAGTAAATGTGGCAGAAAGATCATTATTACATGCCACACCCAATCCTACATAAGGGTCATTCGCTGCAGGAGCCACTGCGCCTTGATTATTCTCTCTACCAACCGGAGCAGATGTACTGGTCGGGGTAGGCGTACTGGTTGGAGACGCTACTATCCCACTACCTTGCGCCTGCCCAGCATTTGGGTCAAGAGTGGCAGTAGGAGTTGGAGTAGAAGTAGATGTAGATGTTGGAATGGCAGAATCTTCTGTTGGTGCCTCGGTTGGCGCTTCTGTTGGAGCGGGAGCTTCTGTGGGTGCTTCAGTTGGCGCTTCTGTTGGAGCGGGAGCTTCTGTGGGTGCCTCGGTTGGCGCTTCTGTTGGGGCTACCTCAATGGGAGGCTCTGTGGGCGCTTCAGTCGGGGCTTCTTCTGTTGGAGCCTCTTCCTGACCGCTAGTGCCCTGTAGTCCAGTTGCGGGCACGCAAGCCGCAAGGACTAGTGATAGTATCACCAGCCCAGAAAGCAATTGAAACAATCGAACTGATCTATTTCCTTTAATCATTTTGACCTCTGAGGTTCTCTACTTCATAAAATGACACACATAAACTCAAAAAACGCGATGATACCTTTGCGCTCAACCTATTTAGTCGCTTAAATTCATAAAATAGGGTTGTTTGGGGCGCCTTTAAACAGGGTTACAAAATTACTATGCAATTATATTCTCTCTCCAACGAAAATGCGCTAGAATACATTGAGATTTCAATGCGCTTTTTATTTCCTATCAAGTCACAAGAAATGAGAGTTTATCATGAATAAGAATATGAAAAATCGATGGTCCATGTTGTTACTTGCAGCCTTGTTCCTATTATCAGCTTGCGGACCAAAAGAGACTGGCGCAACCGAAACCGCCGAACCCGCCCAACTACCACAGGCGGTCGCCTCCGTTCAGGTCGAGAATTCCATTGCAATAAGCCGGGATATCCTGTTGGACCCTGCGAAAACAGAAGATCCTGACTCGCTCCTTGTCAGCCGCAACCTATATGAAGGGCTAGTAACTCTTGATGCTGATGGTGTGGTACAACCAGGCATCGCTCGTTCTTGGGTCATTTCTGATGACGAACTGGATTATATTTTCGAACTACGCCCGAACAACGTATTTAGCGATGGATCCCCGGTCACCATTGAGGCAGTTGAGCAGAATTTCAACCGTTGGTTCGACCCTCAGAATCCCCTGCATGGTGACGGGAATTTCCCAACCTGGCTGAAACTCTTCCTGGCATTTCATGGGGAGCGAGATGCAAATAAACGCTCTATCTCCCAAATCGATGGGGTGCAGATCGTAGATCGGAACACCTTCCTGATCCATCTCAACCGCCCGGAGCCAAACTTGCTAAAATACCTTGCGGAGCCTGCATTCGCGATCTTGAGCCCGGCTTCATTGGAAAACCCAGCCTACGGAACTCAAGATAGCACCATTATTTCAAGCGGACAGTATGTGATCACCGCCTGGACGGATGAAGGCTTGACTCTCAGCCCAAACCCGCAATATTGGCAACCCGTCGAAGGTGGCGAACAAAAATTTACCTGGAAATAATTTCTTAATAAAACAACAGTCCTGTAGATTCACTTTACGGGGCTGTTGTTTTATTTCTAATGAGATATTTCAGAATTTGGGTCTTCTCTCAATAACTGAACCGCATGTGAAAGCACTGGAAAAATAAATTCCAGGTTTTCCACAGCACCTTTGGGGCTGCCGGGGAGGTTTATGATGAGCGTCTGCCCACGGATGCCCGCCACAGCGCGGGAAAGCATGGCGTTTTTTGTCTTCTTGAGGCTTTCGGTGCGCATCACTTCTGCAAGACCGGGCGCTTCTTTTTGGATGACGGCACGGGTCGCTTCGGGGGCAATATCACGCGGGGCGAAGCCGGTGCTGCCGGTGGTAAGGATCACGTCCAACTCGCCGCTATCTGCCCAGTCGATCAGGGTTTGGCGAAGGGCGGATTCATCGTCGGGCAGGATGAGTTGTTTTAAGACCGAGCAATTTTCAGCTTGAAGGAAGGAGGCGAGAGCAGGTCCAGAAAGGTCTTCACGCTCGCCGCGAGAGGAACGGTCTGAAAGGGTGATAATTCCAAATCGCAGTGTCATGAGAATACTTTTGCAAAGATACGGTCTTGGGGAACGAGGTTCCATCCGCATTCTTCATAGAAACGCATTGCCCCGGCATTATCTTCAAGAACAACCAGTAAACATTTGAGGCAGCCTTTTGCCTGGAGCCTCTTTTCCACTTCGGAGAGCATGGCTTGCCCAACGCCTTGACGGCGGAAATCGTTGTGAACAGCAAGGTGGTAAATCATGCCGCGGCGTCCGTCGAATGCACCGATTATCGTGCCGATGATCTCATTCTGTACTTCTGAGACCAAGAACAAATCAGGGTCGCGTTCCAGCTTCTTTTTTATCTCTTCAGGAGTATCCGAGGGTCCGACGTGCATGCCAACTTCGATGCTGTGCCACAAGTTCAACACGCGATCATAATCAGCATCGAAGTTAAATTCGCGGATCAGGAACTCTGGTGTCATACAGATAGAACTTGTTTGATCTGTTTAAAAAGGTCGTCGGGCATATAGGGTTTCATCAGAAATCCATCTGCGCCGCGCTGCATACATTCCTCTTTGACGTTCGAGCCGGAAGACATCAGGACGCGGATATGATTGATATCTTCAGAATTTCGGATTGATTCTAGAATATCGAGCCCGTTCTGTTTAAAGAGATGGACATCCATGAGGAGGACATCCGGTTTCTGTGCGCGGATCGCCTGGGTTATATTGGCATCGGCGTCCAAGGCAACGACTTCGTACCCTTCCATTTTCAGGAGGGTTTTGAGCAGGGAA
Organism: Anaerolineae bacterium; assembly: GCA_017303735.1. Next base: position 8,605 of record JAFLCF010000050.1, on the reverse strand, counting down.
ACCATGGTGAAATCATCTTCAGCGAGGAGCACTTTTGGCATTGACATTCTTGTTGACTTTCTTTTTAGTGGGTTTGGATGTTTTCTTTATAGGTTTCTTTCGGCTTTTCGGTTTTTCCAATGCAGAATTGATAACATCTTCAACCGTACCAGCAAAGATAAAATTCATGGACTTGCGGATCTCATCGGGCACATCATCCAAGTCTTTCTCGTTCTGTTTGGGCAGAATGACTGTGCCAAGTCCGCTGCGGTGTGCTGCCAACACTTTTTCTTTGACGCCGCCAATCGGCAAGACCTGACCCCGCAGGGTGATCTCGCCGGTCATGCCTACCTGCGGCTTAACTTTGCGACCCGTGATGAGCGAAACCAAAGAGGTTGCCATGGTGACGCCTGCGGAGGGACCGTCTTTGGGTTGAGACCCGGAGGGGACATGCATATGTATATCATGCTTGTCGAAATATTCATGCGAGATGCCAAACGAGTTGGAACGCGAACGAACATAAGAAAGCGCTGCCCGCGCAGATTCTTGCATGACGTTACCGATGGAGCCAGTGATCTGGAAGCCGCGTCCGCCGGGCATGGAGGTGGCTTCGACCAATAAAATATCGCCGCCAAAGGATGTCCACGCTAGCCCAGGAACGACACCCGGAATGGAGGTGCGTTTGTTCAGTTCTTCGGGTCCGAGAAAGATCGGGTTATCGAGGAATTCTTCGATGCGCTTCGGGTTGATGCGATATTTCTTCGCCTTACCCTCGGCAATATGTGTGCCGACCTTGCGGCAGACCGCGCCGATCTTTCGTTCCAAATTGCGGACGCCCGCCTCACGCGTGTACTGTCGAATGATCATTTTCAAGGCTTCGTCGTTGAAAGCGACTTCATTTTTGCGAAGGCTGTTTTCGCGGATCTGACGCGGGATCAAATATCCACGCGCGATGTGCATCTTTTCGGTTTCGGTATACCCAGAAAGATAGATCATTTCCATACGGTCACGCAGTGGACCGGGAATGTATTCAAGGGTATTGGCGGTGGCGATAAAGAATACCTGCGAAAGATCATACGCCACTTCGAGGTAGTTATCACGGAACTCGCCATTCTGTTCAGGGTCAAGCACTTCGAGCAATGCGGAAGAAGGATCCCCGTGAAAATCGTTGGTGAGCTTATCTACTTCATCGAGCATGAAGACCGGGTTCTTCGAGCCAATGCGCCGCAACGATTGCAGGATGCGCCCCGGCATGGCACCAATGTAGGTACGGCGATGCCCGCGAATTTCGGCTTCGTCTCGCACACCACCCAACGAGGCGCGGATGAATTTACGTCCCATTGCGCGAGCGATGGATTGACCCAGGGAGGTTTTGCCAACACCAGGCGGACCAACAAAACATAAAATCACGCCTTCCCGCTCACGGCGGATGAGGTCTGTCGGCTCTTCTTTTTTATCGTTGATGCGGTCGAGCCGTAGTTTGCGAATGGCAAGGAATTCGAGAATGCGGTCTTTCACATCTTCAAGCCCGTAATGGTCTTGATTCAACACTTGCCGAGCATGCGCAATATCGAGGTTGTCTTTTGTATCTGTTGACCAAGGAAGCGAAACCAGCGTATCCAGATAGGTACGGATGACGCCGTATTCTGCAGCAGCGGTGGGCAGACGGGAAAGCCGATCCAACTCACGTTTTGCCTGTTTATCTGCTTCTTCAGGCATTTTCGCCGCTTCGATCTTTTTGCGGAATTCCTCGATCTCTTCCGATTGCTCATCCCGTTCGCCGAGTTCGCGTTGGATGGCTTTCATTTGTTCGCGCAGATAATAATCTTTCTGAACCTTATCGATCTCGCCACGCGCTTCGTTCTGGATCTTTTGCCCGATGGTTAACACCTCGGCTTCGCGTACGAGCAAGCCAATCAGTTTCTTCAACTTGTTATAGACCGAATCGATCTCGAGAATCTCCTGGGCATCTTTCAAGTCAATGCGCTGGAAATTTGCAATGGTGTAGACGGTCTGCAGCGGATCTTCGAGAGAAAGAATAGAACTGACCAATTCCTCGGGGAAGGAGGGAATCATTTGCGTGATCGCCTGGAATTGGTCACGGGCGTTACGAGCCAGCGCGTCCGTTTCGATGTTCTTTTCATCCGTTTCAGGCGCGCGGATGATACGAGCCCTGAGGTAGGGTTCTTCTTCAATGAATTCACCCAGCCGAAAACGCTCAATGCCCTGCACCAACAATCGGACAGTTCCATCTGGAGCACGTAGAAGGCGATGCACAGTAGCGACCGTCCCTACGCGATACAACTCATTAGGACCGGGCGTCTCTTGTTCGGGGTTAAGTGCGGCAACAAGCCCAACGAGCTTATCGCCCGAAACGACATCATCCACCAATTTGATGGAGCGCGCCTGCCCCACCGTGAGCGGAACGGCTGTGTTCGGGTAAACAACCACACCGCGCAGAGGCAGGATGGGAAGGGTATCAGGGAGACTCATTCTCTCTGCGCCGTTCTCCGCTTGCGGGTCGGGGGAGCCGTCTTCTTTTTTCTGGAATTGGGAGATGAATGAAGAGAGTGAACGGTCCGAAAATTCATCGTCCGTTTCACCCATCATTTGGAGAAAATTCTGTAAACCGGAGTGCCATTTTTGAGCAGGCATTGAAAAATTAACCTTGATCTTTTATTTCTTTCGGGAGGGTGATGGTTAGAAAACCATCTTGATATTCAGCAAGCGCATGGTCAATATCCACCGAACCGGGCAGGGTGATCATGGCTGCAAATTTGCCAGAGCGGATCTCCATTTGGTGAACCGCTCGTTTGGCGGGAAAATCGTGGCGATAACCGGTGATGGAAAGGGTTTCGTTCTGAACAGTGACTTCGAAATTCTCTTCGCGCATCCCCGCTATTTCCATGCGCACGATGTAGGCATCTTCGGTTTCGTAAAGATCGGTTGGAGGGTCCCACAGGCTGGACTTAACCTGCCAGCTCACCGAATGGAGAATGCCGCGCCGCACCTCCATGATCGTTTCGCGTGTTTTTCGTACCACGGTAGGCATGGGGAACTCCTTACGAATCGCCAATTTTTCTAGCGCCCCCGGAGAGGATCGAACTCCCAACAACCTGCTTAGAAGGCAGGTGCTCTGTCCATTGAGCTACGGGGGCAATTTCTTACATTTTACCCGACTACGCGGTCTCGGTGGGTGTTTGACTGAGGATCGGTCTCAAGCCGCGATAGACGCGTACACCGGCGATGGTGCGCAGGATGGTATCGGCGGGTTTCCCCAACTTAACGCTGAGGTCTTCAGCCGACATGGGGATGTTGCCGTTTGCCAGAAAGATACGAAATATCGCTTCGACCACTGCAGTGCGTTGATTGACAAAATCAGGCAACTGAGCACAATGGGTTATGAGAGCATGTTGAACACCATCCACAGGTTTAACTTCGGCGGTCTGTGGGTCGATCCAGTCGATCAGTTCGCCTTCTTCGACATTTGCAAAGGCTTCCTGATGTTCGGGGCATAAAAATGAACGCAGGAAGACGTGCCAATCGCCTTCATTTTGTTTCCACCATTCGAAATCAATATGAAAGGGTGTTTTTGCATTGGGTTTAAGCAAACTCATGATGCCTCCTCCTCATCCAACCGGAAGTGCATATCGCCGACATGTTTGAAGATGGGGTTTGATTCTAAAGCGGCAAAGATCGGGGCGGGAGGAACACGGCGGACAAGGTTGACCGCAGCATAAAGTTCCTGCGCGTGGACGTGCCCCTGTGGATTTGATTTCGATAATTCACGCATTACCATTAATAGTAGATCCTCAAATGAACGCTTCTTTTCCCAGATCGGGTCGAGGGCTTTGAAATCGGGCACATGCACCACCATACGATCGTTAAACTCGGCTGTAATGGGCTGCTTCAACGTGGCAAAGACAAAGCCGCCATCCGAGCCGACCATCACCGTGCGCACCCAGTCTTTTGAAGAACGCTGACTCTTGGCTTCTACGATCACTTCGCCGGGATTCTCGCCTTTGCGGACCTGCACCAGCGAACCAGGAATCAGTTGATGCGCCTTGTACCATTCGCGCAACCCATAAACGTAGCCATGCTCAAGCACAACCCAGGCAGGAATACGCTGCTTGGTCTTACCATCGACAAGGGTGAAGCGAACGCGCGGGGTTTCATAGGCGGTCGGAAACAATTTGCGAGTCCGCAGGGAGACGGGTAAGGTGCCGGCGCGCAGATGAGGATAGATCAAGGTAATGGTGACGGAAGAAACATCCTCGCGCAGGTCGACAGCATCGTTTCGCGTCAATTCATCATCCAGTTGGGCTTCCAACGAAAGCATCTCGGGCGTCAGGTCTTCCCGTTCATGAGGGACGTTATCGTAGCGAAGTTGCGGGGGAATCTCGCGCACAAAGTCAGGTTCGAGGCGGCGCAAGCACCAAAGCACCTGCCCGGCGGGACCGACTTCATCGAAACGATCGTCATCCTGCAAAGCATAGTTCAAGGAGAATTCAACCAGCCTGGGGTTCACACTGGTGGGCAGGTCTGAGTCTTTCATCAGGTCGGGAGTGGTTAACGGTTCGCCGCCAGCCATATCGAGCACGGCTTCGACCAGGTTTAACTGCCCTTGATTGATATCGACCAGAAGCGCACGCGGGAACCAACGCCCAGCGATCTTCACCAAGCCATCGTCGGCGGTGAAAGCGGCTTCCAGCTTCTTTTGGATGGCGGCACCAAATTCTGAAATGATGGATGCGCCATCGGCTTCAGCATCTTTGGGGTCTTCGATCGGCGCTTCATTGAGGGCATGCGATGCCAAACCAGCCGCGAAGAAACGATCAGGCTGGTCGTCAAATGAAACGGTGAGGACGCCAAATGAATCTATTGAGGGATTGTTCCCTGCGCGGACGGCAGAGACCTTGCCTTGCAGCCAACCCAAAGCAGGGAAGACCAGTTCATCGCCAACGGAATATTTTTCCTTTGGTAGAAATGGTTTGCCCGCAGATTTTTGTTTACTTTCCGCCGCTTGTTTTTCAGCGCGGAAACGCATCTCGATGAACTCCGAGACAAGATCACTCGTTGTCAGCGGCGTTTCACGCTCAAAAAGGATGGTATGTAAATTTTCAACGTCCTGGGGGGTAACTTGGATGTTTAACCAATATTCGTTGGGGAGTGTAAATGCACCGGTCATACGTAGCCTTGAAGTAAGATTTCCTTTCGCGAAGCCCACAAATTATACCTGCCTTGCGCCAAATCTCACAGGTCTCGTTATTATTGAGGGCACAGCGCTCAAGAAGGAGGAAACTGAAAATTTGATAATAAAAAACACACGTTTTCTTCATCCTCTTTTCATCGTTTTCGATTAATTTTCAGGTATACCATTTTACATATAGGATAAAAATGAAAAAGTTATTCACACCTACCATTGCACTGATCGCCCTTGTTGCTCTTTCTGCTTGCGGAGGAAGTGCGGCTCAGACTCAGCCCGAGCCTGCCCCTGCTACGGAAAGCGCTCCCCAGCCGACAGCGACAGAAGCGCCTGCAGCAACTGAAACAGCCGTCCCGACGGTGGAGGCGGCGCAGCCTACTGAAAATCCGACAGAGAGCCCGGCAACTGAAGCGGCTGCGGAGTCTACGGTCAGTTTTGCTGGCAATGTGATGCCGATCTTGGAAAGCAAGTGTATTAAGTGCCACGGGGTTGAAACGACAAAAGAAGGTTTGAATTTATTGAGCTACGATAACCTGATGGCGGGCTCGTTCAATGGACAGGTGTTGGTGCCCGGTGATTCTGCGAACAGCCTGTTTGTGCAATTGATCGTGGAAGGTGAAATGCCCAACCGCGGAACCAAGGTGACACCTGAGGAATTGCAGGTCATCATTGATTGGGTGAACCAGGGCGCGTTGAATAATTAACCTACGCTGCTACCCTGCAAATTATGCCGAAAACCCAAAACCTTAGCCGCGAATTACACGAATTTTCACGAACGCATACAATAAATTCGAGGCAACGTTCTTGATTTTGATCTCATGGTAACAGCTCGAATTAATTAATACCCCGCCGAGGACGGCGGCTTGAGCATTTGTTGAAGATAACGAGGATGGTATGTTTGCCGTCCTCGTTGTGCATTAAAAACATGGGAATGATTTTGACTACCTTACCCTCTTAAGATCGGGACGCAGATGAACGCTGATTCTGGGTGTCTGTTTGGTAGTATCCTAAAAAATATCTGCGTCCATCTGCGTTTATCAGCGTCCAAAAACAAAGGGCAAGGTAATCACAGGGATGATTTATAATTGCCGGCACCATGAGCGAACAATCTTCCAACGTCTCGGCACATTCACCCAAGCCCATCATCCAGGCGCAGCGGACTCAGTTCCTCTCGAACTTCAAATTACCCGATGTCAGTTTCTGGCAGGATGACCCCACCACCACTCAACCGATCAATTTTGCTCAAATGTCTTCGATGACTCGCGGCGTGATCATTCGCGCAGGGCAAGGGACGTTTGAAGACCGGGTATTTAAGACTTCATGGAAAAATGCCCGGCAGGCGGGTTTGGTGCGTGGTTCGTATTGGTTTTACGATAGCCGCGTGAACCCGAAACGCCAGGCTGAAAAATATGTGGAAGTGCTGGGCAATGACCCCGGCGAAATGGAAATGTGGTGTGACTATGAAGACCGCTATGGCGGTCCGTTTGGGGGCTGGCGCAACTGGTTCGACTTTATGGAGCGCATTAAAGCGCTGTTGCCTGAGAAAAAGCTGGGTGTGTATACCGGCTATTATTACTGGCAGGAATTCGCCCCCGGTGTGAGTTACTTTGCGCAATATCCGCTTTGGATCGCGTGGTACAACCCGACTCCGCCGCTCGTGCCGCCGATCTGGCAGGACTGGACCTACTGGCAATTCACGGATGATGGCGATGGTACGCTTTTCGGTGTGGAGAGCCGCGAGATCGATCTGAATTATTTCAACGGCAGTGAAGCCGAATTCCTTGCCCGTTACCCTGCCCCACCCGCACAGGCAACATTGATCGCAAAATTTGGGGATACCCTTGTTGAATATAGGAGAGTTTCATGACCAGTTATAGTATGACCCCGATTAATAACGGTACCCGCATGCGCACAGACCATAATGTCTTTGCGAGCGTGATTACTTCATACAATCGTGCTCAATTGGTAGTTGGTGACGAGATCTGGGAAGCGCCCGCGGATGGCAGTGAAGTAAAAAAAGGCGATAAGTGGCTGCGCGTCACTTCGGTGGATGGAGTCAACCTGACCGAGCGCGGTTGGATGGCATACATTCATAAAGGTGTGCCGGTTTGTAATAACTTTACCGAAATCGCAGCGCCTCCCCCTCCGCCGACGCCTGTTTTCCCCGAATCGTTCGTACTCACCGACCCTAGCGGTGCAAAAGCCGAATATGTGTTCGTGAGAGTTATTGAGGAATAGTTAGACAGCAGATTGTTTGCGCGGCAGAGATGATGTCTCTGCTGCGCTTTTTTTATGAGTCGAGAGGGGATTTGACGGCGTTGGCTCCGCGTTGGAGGACGTGGGTGTAGATCATGGTGGTTTTGACGTCTTTGTGCCCGAGGAGTTCTTGTACGGTTCTTATATCGTAGCCAGCTTGAAGGAGGTGGGTTGCGAAGGAGTGGCGGAAGGTGTGAGGGGTGACACGTTTTTGCAGTTTGATGGCTTTGACGGCTTCGCGAATGGCACGTTGGAGGACGGTTTCGTGAATGTGGTAACGTGTGGTGATTCCTGTTTCGGGGTCGGTGTAGCGGTTGGAGGCAGGAAAGAGGTATTGCCAGTTGAGTTCTTTATTTGCGTTGGGGATTTTTTTGTCGAGTGCGAAGGGCATGGTTACGGCACCGTAGCCATCGGCAATGTCTTTTTGGTGGAGAGCTTTTACGTATAGTATCTGTTCTTTGAGGGGTTGGATGATGCTGTCGGGGAGCATGGTGACGCGGTCGTCGCCTCCTTTGCCGTCGTAAATGATGATGCGGTGGTTTTCAAAGTCTATGTCTTTGACGCGCAGGCGAAGGCATTCCAGGATGCGCAGTCCGCCGCCGTACATGATCTGGGTCATTAGTTTGGAGGCTCCGGTTAGTTGGGAGATGATGGCTTTGGCTTCCTGTTTGGAGAGGACATTGGGTACGCGTTTGCCTTTTTTGGGGCGGATGAATTCGAGGGCTTCGCCTTTGAGTTGTATGTTGAGGACATAGCGGTAGAGGAAGAGAATGGCGCTGACAGCTTGATTTTGAGTAGAGGCGGAGGCTTTTCTTTCGACGACAAGGTGGGTGATGAATTGGTTGATTTCGGGGGTACCCATTTCTTTGGGGTGGCGTTTGTTATGGAAAAGGATGTATTCGCGAACCCATTGGATGTAGGTTTTTTCGGTGCGTGGGGAGTATTGTTTTATGCGAATCTGTTCGCGGTATTGGTCGAGCAGTTTTTTCCCTTTTGGGGATGATGTATTTTGTGGGTTTTGGGGTTGGTTCATTTCTTGTCCCCTTTCGTTGGTGAATGTATAATAATTGGTAGTTAGATATAAGGTATTATACAGCACAATGCTGTTAACGACCCCAAATTGGGGGTATATACAGCAGGATGCTGTATAAAACATAGTTGGGC